>NZ_JBSGZP010000172.1:0-12021 GCF_053611065.1 Streptomyces sp. NPDC054840 | reverse complement strand
GGCGCTGGCGGTGGCCGACGTACACACGGCGACGGCTGAGCCGCCGGACCGCGAGCGCCTGGCCGGGCTGCTGGCCGGAGCGCTCCCGGACGGGGACGACGGACTGCGCCGGGCGGTGCTCTTCGCCCGGTCCGGCAGGGCCTTGTTGCTGGACGCGCGGCCCCGGCGGCGTCGGCGCTACGTCGCCTTCGACCCGGCGGCCTCGGGGGCGCGGCTGGTGCTGCTCGCCGTACGCGGGGAGGCCGCGGACCGGCCGCGGGAGCTGGCGCGGGCCGTGGCCTGCGCCCGCCGGGCCGGGGCGCTGAGCGCCTGGCCGGCCGGGCCGGGGCCCGAGCCGAAGCGGAGCGTGCTGGTGCTGCTGCGCGAGGCCCGTCTGGCGGCGGTGCGGGCCGCGGTGGCGGAGGACTTCCGCGACCGGGGACGGCCCGTGCCGCGGTTCCTGAACATCGCCGTGGCCGGTGCGGCCCGGCGCGAGGCATGACCACGACCCGGGGCCTGACCCGGGCGACACCGAGGAGGACGACACCCATGCCCACCCTTCGACCCTCACCGACGGCTCGCGCGAGACGCGGGGCCCGCTGGCCGGCGCTCGTGGCCGGGCTCGGCGCGCTCGGCCTGCTGGGCGCCTTCACCGTGGCCAACTCCCAGGCCGCCGTGCCCGGTTCCGCCGCCGCGCCGGCTGCGGCCGCCGCGTTGCCGACGTACGACCACGTGGTGGTCGTCGTGTACGAGAACAAGCAGTACGGGGAGATCATCGGCAGCGCGAACGCCCCGTACATCAACCAGTTGGCGAACGGCGGCGCGAGCCTGACCGGGATGAAGGCGCTGACCCACCCCAGCCAGCCGAACTACTTCAACCTCTTCTCCGGCGCCACGCAGGGCATCACGGGCGACGGCTGCTACACCCCGCAGTCGATGACGGCGCCGAACCTCGGCCAGGAACTGATCGCCGCCGGCAAGACCTTCGCGACGTACAACGAGGATCTGCCGAGCGAGGGGTCCACGGCCTGCACGAACGGCCAGTACGCGCAGAAGCACAACCCGTGGTTCGCCTTCAAGAACGTGCCGCTGAACACGGGCAAGACCTGGACGCAGTTCCCTCAGAACAACTTCGCGGCGCTGCCGAGCCTCTCCTTCGTGGTCCCCAACCAGTGCAACGACATGCACTCGTGCTCGGTGGGTACGGGTGACACCTGGACCCGGAACAACCTCGACGCCTACGCGCAGTGGGCGAAGGCCAACAACAGCCTGCTGGTGCTGACCTGGGACGAGGACAACTACCTGGGCTCGAACCAGATCGCCACCGTCTTCCACGGCGCGAAGGTCAGGACGGGCAGGTACGCGACGGCCTTCAACCACCACCATCTGCTGAGGACCTTCGAGGACCTCTTCGGGACGGCGACGCACGCGGGCAACGCGGCCGGCGTCCAGCCGATCACCGAGGTGTTCGACACCTCGACGAACCCGACTCCCACCCCCACGCCCACGCCCACCCCCACTCCGACGCCCACCCCGACCCCCACGCCCACGCCGACGTCGGGCGGTCTGCAACTGGCCGATCCCGGCCCGCAGACCTGCAAGTTCAACCAGTCCTGCACCATCCAGCTCAGCGCCACCGGCGGCAGACCTCCGGTCCGGTACGCGGCCACCGGCCTGCCCTGGGGCCTGACCGTCGACGCCGGCACCGGCCGGATCAGCGGCAGACCGTGGGGCAGCGGGACGGTCCAGGTCACCGCGACCGCCACCGACTCCACGGGCGCCACCGTCACCGCCGCGTTCCCGCTCACCGTCAACTGGTTCTAGACCCGGCCACCCTGGAGGCATCCGTGTACCTGTCGACCAGCCGGGCCTCGGACATCACCGGGGACACCCCTGCCCCGAAGGGCCCGCTGCGGTCCGTCCCCGGCACGGTTTTCGCCCTCGGGCTGGTCAGCCTGGTCACGGACGTCTCCGCGGAGATGGTCACCGCCGTCCTGCCGTTGTACCTGATGGCCGGACTCGGCATGTCCCCGCTCGCGTTCGGCGCCCTGGACGGTCTGCACCAGGGCGCCACCGCGGTGCTCCGTCTCGCGGGCGGGAGGATCGCCGACCGGACCCGGCGCCACAAGCTCGTCGCGGGCACCGGCTACGCGCTCTCCGCCGCCTGCAAGGCGGCCCTGCTCGCCGCCGCCACCCCCTGGTCGGTGGCGGCGGTGCTCGCCGCCGACCGGACCGGCAAGGGCCTGCGCACCGCCCCGCGCGATGCGCTGATCTCGCTGTCCGTGCCGCCCGGGGAGCAGGGCCGTGCCTTCGGTGTGCACCGCACCCTGGACACGGCGGGCGCCCTGCTCGGGCCGCTGGCCGCGTTCGGGGTGCTGTGGGTGGCGGTGGACGGGTACGAGGCCGTGTTCACCGTGAGCTGCTGCGTCGCCGTCCTGGGCGTGGTGCTGCTCGCCCTCTTCGTCCGGGAGGCCCCGGCGTCCGCCCCCGCACCGGCCCGGGCGGCCCGTCCCACGCCGCCCCCGGTACGCACCCTGCTGCGCCTGCCCGGCCTGCGGGGGCTCTGTCTGACCGTGGCCCTGCTCGGCCTGTTCACCGTCGGCGACGCCTTCCTCTACCTGCTGCTCCAGCGCCGGCTCGATCTGTCGGCCGCGTACTTCCCGCTGCTGCCCGTCGGTACGGCGGCCGTGTTCCTGCTGGCCGCGCTGCCCGTGGGCCGGCTCGCCGACCGGCTGGGCCGGCGCCGGGTCTTCCTCGGCGGGCACGTGCTGCTGCTCGGCGCCTGCCTGCTGCTGCTGGCCCCGGTACCGGCCGGGGCGCTGCTGGTCGTCGGTGTGCTCGGTCCGCTCGGCCTGTTCTACGCGGCCACCGACGGGGTGCTGATGGCCGCCGCGGGGCCGCTGCTGCCCGCCGGGCTGCGCACGACCGGGCTCGCGGTGCTCCAGACGGCCCAGGCGCTGGCCCGGTTCGCGGGTTCCTTGCTGTTCGGTTCGGCCTGGACCCTGTGGGGTCCGGGCGCGGCGCTGGGCCTGGCGGCGGCCGGGCTGCTGCTGTCGCTGGTGGTGGTCGCCGTGTTCGGCGGTACCCGGGCGGACCGGTCGTCGTAGGGTCGGGCCATGCCGGAAACACAGCGAACTCTCGAAGGCAGGGTGGCCCTGGTGGCCGGGGCGACGCGCGGTGCGGGCCGGGGCATCGCGGTCCAGTTGGGCGCGCAGGGGGCGACCGTGTACGTGTCGGGGCGCAGTACCCGGGGCAGGCCCTCGGAGTACGACCGGCCCGAGACGATCGAGGAGACGGCCGAGCTCGTCACCGCGGCGGGCGGCCGGGGCATCCCGGTGGTCGCCGACCATCTGGTGCCGGGGGAGGTCGAGGCCCTGGTCGGGCGGATCGAGGCGGAACAGGGGCGCCTGAACGTCCTGGTCAACGACATCTGGGGCGGGGAGCTGCTCTTCGAGTGGGAGAGCACGGTCTGGGAGCACGACCTGGACAAGGGGCTGCGGCTGATGCGGCTGGCCGTGGAGACCCATGCCATCACCAGCCATTTCGCGGTGCCGTTGCTGCTGCGCGAGCCCGGCGGGCTGGTGGTGGAGATGACGGACGGCACCGCCGAGTACAACGCGGCCAACTACCGGGTGTCGTTCTTCTACGACATCGCCAAGTCCTCGGTGCTGCGGATGGCGTTCGCGCTGGGGCACGAGCTGGGTTCGCGCGGGGCGACGGCGGTGGCGCTGACGCCGGGCTGGCTGCGGTCGGAGATGATGCTGGACAACTTCGGTGTGACGGAGGCGAACTGGCGGGACGCCCTCACCAAGGTCCCGCACTTCGGCATCTCCGAGACCCCGTCGTACGTAGGCCGGGCCGTCGCGGCGCTCGCCGCTGACCCGGAGGTGGCGCGCTGGAACGGCCGGTCCCTCTCCAGCGGGCAGCTCGCGCAGGTCTACGGCTTCACGGACCTGGACGGCAGCCGGCCGGACTGCTGGCGCTACATGGTCGAGGTCCAGGACCCGGACCGCCCCGCGGACACCACGGGCTACCGCTGAAGGGTCCGGGCGAACGGCAGGTCCGCCGGGGCGGCCGCGAGTCGGGCTCGCCGACCGCCCGCCACCTGCGCCGATGCCCGCATCGTGGCGGGGAGTGGGACCCCGCGCGCACCCGGTGGTCGCGTGTACGCGCGCTGCGTACGGCGTTCGCACCGTGCGTTAGCCTGGCGCCATGTCAGCAGAGGAGCAGCAGACCCGTCCCGGCCCGTCGTCCGCGCCCGCCGTCACCTCCGCATGGACGCGCCCGCGCCGCAAGGAGCGGCATCCGGCGCTCAGTCAGGCCCAGATCGTCGCGGCGGCCGTCCGTCTCCTCGACGCCGAGGGCATCGAGGAGCTCAGCATGCGCAAGCTCGGCACCGGGATGGGCGCCGCCGCCACCTCCCTGTACCGGCATGTGGCCAACAAGGAGGAGCTGATCGGGCTGGCCGTGGACGAGGTCTACGGCGAGCTGGAGGTACCCGGGGCGGCGAGCGCGGCCGAGTGGCGCGATGCCGTCTCCCGCAGCGGCCACAACCTGCGCGCGACGGCCCTGCGCCACCCCTGGGTGGCTTCGATGCTCGGCCAGGTGGGGCCGGCGCAGCTCGGCCCGAACCTGATGCGCGTGTCGGAGCGGATGCTGGCGCTCTTCCGGACGGGCGGCTTCCCGGCGGAGGAGGCGGACCTCGCCCTGAGGGCCGTGATCTCCTACGTGGCCGGCGCCACGACCGGCGAGGCCGCCTACCTCTCGCTGCTGGCCCGCGGCGGTCAGAGCGAGCGGGAGTGGCTGGAGAGGCAGCGCCCGGCGGCCCGACAGCCACGTGCCGCACACCTGTTGCCGTCTCAGGAGCACTCGGCCGAGGAGGGCCGGGACCCGCGGACACTGCGCGAGGAGAACTTCGACTACGGACTCCAGCGGGTCCTGGACGGCCTGGAGACGCGGCTCAGCCGCGGCTGAGGTCTTCCTGCGGCGGCGGCAGGCGCAGTTCGCGGTCCTCCCCGAGCGGGGCGAAGAAGCGCTCCACGTCCGCGCCGCTCACCTCGGCCAGGGCCGCCGGGGACCAGCGAGGAGCACGGTCCTTGTCGATGACCTGCGCCCGGATGCCCTCGACCAGGTCGGGCGCGGACAGCGCGTTGCAGGACACCCGGAACTCCTGAACCAGCACCCGCTCCAGCGGGCCGAGCCCCACGGCCCGGCGCAACGCGGCGAGGGTGACCTTGAGGGCGGTCGGGGACTTGGCCAGGATCGTCTCGGCGGCCTCCTTGGCTGCGGGCTCCCCCTGGCCGAGCAGCCGCGCCACGATCTCCTCGACGGTGGCGGCCGCGTAGCAGTGGTCGATCCAGCCGCGCCGGTCGGCGAGTTCACCGGGCCCGGGGGTGGCGGTGTAGCGCGGGAGCACCTCGTGGGCGGGCTCCCCGGCGAGGGCGGCGGTCAGTTCCGGGAGCCGGTCGGCCGGTACGAAGTGGTCGGCGAGCCCGCACAGCAGCGCGTCGGCGGGGCCGACCGCGGTACCGGTGAGGGCGAGGTGGGTGCCGAGTTCGCCGGGCGCGTGACCGAGCAGGTAGGTGCCGCCGACGTCGGGGACGAAGCCGATGCCGGTCTCGGGCATGGCGACGCGGGAGCGTTCGGTGACGACCCGGACCGAGCCGTGGGCGGAGACGCCGACACCGCCGCCCATGGTGATGCCGTCCATGAGGGCGACGTACGGCTTGGGATAGCGGGCGATACGGGCGTTGAGCCGGTACTCGTCGCGCCAGAAGTCGGCGGAGGCGGTGTTCCCGGCCTTGGCGTCGTCGTGGATGGCCCGGATGTCCCCGCCCGCGCACAGGCCGCGCTGACCGGCGCCGCGGATCAGGACCTGCTGGACGGCGGGATCGTCCGCCCACACGGCGAGGGCCTCGTCGATGCGGGTCACCATGGGGTGGGTGAGGGCGTTGAGGGCCCTGGGGCGGTTGAGGGTGACCACCCCGGTCCGGCCGTCGGTGTGGAACAGCACGGTGTTCGCGTCTTCGGCCTGCGGCTCTTCGGCCTGTGCGTCTTCGGTCTTCACACCGGCCAGTATCACCGTGGCCCGCGCCGTTCCCGCCGCCGGGCGCTGCCGGGGCGTACCGTGGTCGGCCATGCGGAAGATCGTGCTGATGGCCGGGGTGTCGCTCGACGGGTACATCGAGGGGCCGGACCGGGACATCGGCTGGCACCAGGTCGACGAAGAGCTGCACCAGCACATGAACGACGTGCTCCGCCCGATGGGCGGTTTCCTCAGCGGGCGCGTGACGCACGAGCTGATGGCGGACTACTGGCCGACGGCCGACGCCGATCCCGCGAACGCCGGTTCGGTGGCCGAGTTCGCGGAGATCTGGCGGTCCAAGCCCAAGTACGTGTACTCGCGCACCCTGCGGTCGGCCGGGTGGAACACCACGATCGTGCGGGACGTCGTGCCCGAGGAGGTCGCCGCGCTCAAGGCGGCCCCGGGCGGCGACCTGACGCTGAGCGGGGCGGATCTCGCCGCCTCGTTCCTGCGCCAGGACCTCGTGGACGCGTACCGTATCTACGTGCACCCGGTGCGGATCGGGCGCGGCACGCCGCTCTTCCCCACGCTCGGCTACGCTCCGGTGGCCCTGCGGCACACGGACACCCACACCTTCGGCAACGGCGTCGTCCTGCTGCGCTACGAGCGCGGGGGACGTGCCGGGGTATGACCTGGCTCAGTCGCGGGGGCGGGCCCGGTGGGCCTGCCACGCGGCGAGGGCCTGCGCACGGGTCCCGTCCGGGTGCCGGGCGTGCCAGGCGCGCAGGAACCGGTTGAACTCGAACTGCGCGCCGACCTCCTGGGGTTCGGCCGCCCGCGCGCGGGTCGCGTGCCAGTGGGCGACGGCCTCGGCGAGGGTGTGGCCCGCGTGCTGGGCGACGTAGTCCCGCATGAAGGCGTCGAAGTGGAAGCCGGGTCCGATCTCGCGGACGAAGTACGCGCGCAGTACCTGGCTGCAGTTCTGGCCCGGCGGGATCACGCTCGCGCCGGTGACCGGAGCGGCGAGCCGGCGCCCGGCCCGGCGAGGTGCGGGCGCCATGGGGGCGGCGGGGGCGGGGAGTCCGTCGAGGGCCGCGGCGAGCCGTGCGGTGACGGCTGCCTTGCCACCAGCGGCCGGAAGCCCCATCTCCCGTGCAAGGGTGCTCAGTTCGGCCAGCGTCCAGTACCAGCGCAGCAGCTCGGCCCCGGTCAGCGCGGCCGTCAGGGCGGGCCGGGATTCCCCCGTATTCGTACTCACGTTCCTATTCTACGTGCGGCGCCCGACCCGCCGGCCCGCACTCCCCACCCCCTCCCGAGGAGAGAACATGACCGCCGAAGCCCACCGCCTCGCCCTGGGCGGGGACACCGCCCTCGTGCTCATCGACCTCCAGAGGGGCATCCTCGACCGGCCCGCCGCGAAACCCGCCCCCGAGATCCTGGGGAAGGGGATCGCGCTCGCCGAGGCGTTCCGCGCCCACCGGCTGCCCGTGGTCCTGGTCAAGGTGGCGTGGTCCCCCGACGGCGGTGACCTGCCCACCGCGAACGTGGACCGCCCCGGCCCGGCCGCCGCCCCGCCCGCCGCCTTCTCCGAGATCCCGGCCGAGCTGGCCGCCCTCGGGGACGTGGTGGTCACCAAGCGCCACTGGGGAGCCTTCACCGGTACCGAGCTCGATCTCCAGCTGCGCCGCCGTGGCATCCACCGCATCGTGCTGGCCGGCATCTCCACCAGCGTCGGCGTCGAGTCCACCGCCCGTACGGCGTGGGAGCTCAGCTACGACCTGGTCTTCGCGGAGGACGCCACCGCCGACATCGACGCCGACTCCCACGCCCACACCTTCGGCAAGATCTTCCCGCGCATCGGCAAGGTCAGCACCACGAACCAGATCATCGCGGCCCTGGAATCCTGACCGGCGCCGGGGCGTGGGCGGTTCACCCGTAACCGAGCGGGCGCCCGCGGGTTAGCAGCGCGGAAGACGAGGGAGTTCTCATGGCGCAGCGGCACACGACGACCTTGAAGCTGCGCCTGCGGTACCGGTTCGACAATCTGGTGGCAGGGGGAACCACCGCGCTCATCGGCTGGTTCGGCCTGGCATGCCTCGCCGTGGTGGTCCCGGCGAGCACGGTGCTCGTCTGGGCCGACCGGGCCGCCCCGGCGACCCTCGCCGGCCGGCTCGCCGCCGTATGGGTCAGCGTCGGACAGACGCTCAAGATCGGGGGCGCGGTCGGATCCCCCCTCTACGTACTGGCCTCCGTGGCACTCGCACTGGTCGCCCTGCTGTTCGTGTCCACGCTCGTCGGTCTGATCACCACCGGCATCAACCGGCGCATCATGCTGCTTCGGCGCGGCCACTCCACCGTGCTGGAATCCGGGCACACGGTCGTGCTGGGCTGGTCGGACCAGATCTTCCCGGTGGTCGGGGAGCTGGTGGCCGCGAACGCCAACCAGCGCAGGTCGGCCATCGCCGTTCTCGCGCCGAAGGACAAGGTGGCGATGGAGGAAGAGATCTCCACCTCCGTCGTCGGCACGGGCACCGGCACCGGCACCGGTAGGACGCGGATCATCTGCCGCAACGGCCGTACCACCGAACCCACGGAGCTGGCCCGGGTGAGTCCGCGGACCGCGAAGGCGGTACTCGTCCTGCCCCCCGAGGGGGACGCCGGTGACGCCCAGGTGGTGAAGACCCTGCTCGCCCTTGACGCGGCGGTCCCCGGGTCCGGCGGGGCGGTGGTGGTCGCCGCCGTGCGCGACACCCGCAACCATCTCACCGCCCGGCTTGCCGCCGGCCCCGGTGGGCACGTCCTGTGCGTCGACGACATCATCGCCCGGCTCCTCGTCCAGACCGCCCGCGAGCCCGGTCTGTCCCTCGTCTACCAGGAACTGCTCGACTTCGCGGGCGACGAGTTCTACACCGCCGCCGCCCAGGGCCTCGCCGGACGGACCTTCGGCGAGGCCCTGCTGGCGTTCACCACGTCCTCGGTGGTCGGTCTGCTGCGCGCCGACGGCGCCGTCGCGCTCAATCCGGACCCTCGTACGCCGATCGGCGCGGACGACCGGATCATCCTCATCTCCCAGGACGACGACACGGCCGTCCCGGCGGACGCGTCCCCGTGCGTCGACGAGGACGCGATCGTCACGGCCCGCCCGCGGACGCCCGAGGCCGAACGGCTGCTCCTCCTCGGCTGGAACCGCCGCGCGCCGCTCGTCGTGGAGCAGCTCGACCAGTTCGTCGGCCCCGGTACCACGCTGGACGTCGTGTCGCTCGCCGACGTCGTGCGGATGCGCGGCGCCTCCGGCGGCGCGAGGCCGCGCAGCCATCTCGAAGTGGCTTTCCACAGCGGGGACATCACCGATCCCAGACTGCTGGCCAAGCTGGACGTGCCCTCCTACGACAGCGTGATCGTCATCGGCGAGACGGGCCACGAGCCCGTCCCCCACCCGGCGGCGCTGCCGCCCTCCCACACGATCGACCTCGGCCTCGCTCCG
The DNA here is from genome assembly GCF_053611065.1 of Streptomyces sp. NPDC054840. NCBI lineage: Bacteria > Bacillati > Actinomycetota > Actinomycetes > Kitasatosporales > Streptomycetaceae > Streptomyces > Streptomyces sp. NPDC054840. The sequence continues at coordinate 2,533 of NZ_JBSGZP010000172.1, read as the reverse complement.
GAGACCGGGACGGAGACGGACGACCGGACGCTGGTCACCCTGCTGCACCTGCGGGCGATCGCGGAGGCGGCCGGGCGGGAGCTGTCGCTCACCACCGAGATGTCCGACGACGGCAACCGGCTGCTGGCGCCCGCCCGGCCGGGCGCCGACTTCATCGTCAGCGGCCGGCTGATCAGTCTCCTCATGACCCAGATCTCGGAGAGTCCCTATCTGGCCGAAGTCTTCGAGGAGTTGTTCAAGGCGGAGGGGAACGAGCTCCACCTGAAGCCGGTCGCGGACTACGTGCGCACCGATCACGAGGTGGCGTTCGCGACCCTCGTGGAGTCGGCGCGCCGGCGCCGCGAATGCGCGGTCGGCTACCGGCTGCGCGCCGAGGCCGCCGCCGGTCCGGGGTACGGGGTGCGGCTCAATCCGGACAAGGGGCGGCGGGTCCGCTTCGGTGAGCACGACTGGCTGATCGTGCTCGCCGAGAACTGAGAGGTCACGCCTGCCGGGCGGCGGCCCGTCGGCCGTCGGCCGTCGGCCGTTCAGAGCGTGGAGTGGACCTCCAGGGCGGTGCGTACGGCGGACTCCAGGGCTCCCTCGATCCACGCCGGCTTGATGGAGGTGTGGCACCCGGCGAAGTGCAGGTTCCCTTCGGCCTTGCGGACGTGGGGGAAGAGTTCGGTGTGCTGGCCGGGCAGCAGCACGGAGGCCTCGCCGTAGGCGTACGGGTCGCGCATCCAGGACTGGGTACGCCCGACACCGGTGTAGAACACCTCGATCCGCTGCCCGAACACCTCCTGCACCCCGGCGAGCGCGCGCGGGTAGCGCTCCTCGTCGTCCAGGGAGTCCCACTTCAGGGCGTCGTCCGACCAGCTGTAGGAGGCGAGCACGACCCCGCCCGCGCTGCCCTCGACGGGGTAGGAGGGCTGGAACATGAAGCGGTTGGGATTGTCGGTGGCCGAGCCGCCGCCGATGACGTGGGCCGCCTCGGGCTGGTCCCGGGTGACCGCGCGGCAGGCCGCGTAGTGCGCCCGCTGCCCGCCGGAGATGCCCCGGTCGGAGACGGAGGAGTGCGCGCCCAGCAGCGTGCCGTCCGCCGGGGTCTGCCCGAGCTGGTACTTGCGGTACAGGCCGGGCCGGACCGCCTCCAGCTCGCGCTTCCAGTCGGCCTCGTCGAACTCCCACCAGCGGCGGCTGAATTCGAGCAGGACCTTCGTCGCCGCGTCGTAGTGCAGCTCGGTGATCGCGCGCCGCTTGCCGTACGAGAGCGCGGGCGCGACCGGGATGTGGCGCAGGCCGGAGAAGGGCACGGTGATGATCGCCGTGTCGCCGGTGAAGGTCTCACGCCGCACGGGGCTGCCGCCGCGGCCCTCGGAGACGGTCTCGATGCTGACCCCGTCCTCCCCATGGGTGATCCGGGTGGCGCGGCGGTCGAGCCGGACGAGGTCGTCGACACGGGCGTAGAGGGCGTCGGCCAGGGTGGCGGTGCCGCCGGGCAGTTCGAAGAAGGCGGTGTCCGGGCTGATCAGCGAGGCCCCGATGAAGCTGTGCACGAAGGCGAGGTGCAGGCGGGAGGTGAGGTTCTCGACGGTGCCGATCAGGTCGATCGTCCGCTCGTCGAGCTTCGCCTCCTCGGTCAGATACCGATACATCGACATGTGGCCGTAGCGCTGGATGACGCGCGCCCAGCCCTCGACGAGCTGCTTGTCCTGCTTGCCCTCGATCTCCTTGCGGACGGGGGCGAAGGCGTTGCGGACGATCTGCGCGGCGGGCAGGGACTCGTAGGCCGCCGGGACCCCGAAGGACTTGTTGAGGGCCTGCGGGCTGCGCGCGTAGTCGGCCCGGCGGACGCGGATGCCGTTGACGTAGATCCAGGTGCGGTAGGCGGGGCGGCCGGACCCGTCGACATCGACCAGGTGGAAGCGCCTGCGCTGCAGGCCGAGGCTGTCGATCAGACCGGTGACCAGGGGGTGGCTGTCGGGGATGCGCATGGCGCCGGCCTCGGCGTACTGCTTGGGGTCGGCGAAGGGGGCCGCGGACTTCTCGTGGCCGCCGGTACGGAAGGTCTTGATCCGGCCGCCCACCCGGTTGCCGTTGGCCTCGATGACGGTGACCTGGTGTCCGGCATCGCGCAGCAGGTGGGCGGCGGTGAGCCCGGCGGGTCCGGCGCCGACGATCAGTACCTTCTTGCGGGTACGGGACCGGGGCAGGCCGTTCTTCAGCAGGATGTCGGAGTAACGGGGCACCAGGGGCTCGTCGTCCTCGTCGCGTACGAGGACGGCCCGGGCGATCGTGAGGCAGGTCTCCCAGTCTGGGAGCGCGGAACCCGACGGCGCCTGCGGGGTTTCGGCGGACGCGGCGGCGACCGACAGGGCGCCGACTCCCGCGACGGCGGCCGCGCCGGCGATGACGGTACGGCGGGAGGGGCGGCGGGAGGACGCCGGGGCGGGCTCGCCGGAGGGGCCGGGCGTGGGATCGGGCGCGGGCACGGGTTCGATGATCATGTATCAACTCTCCCGGCCCGCCGAGGCCTTGAGCGCCCAAAGGC
>NZ_JBSGZP010000171.1:0-12022 GCF_053611065.1 Streptomyces sp. NPDC054840 | reverse complement strand
GGCCCCGTACAGGGGCCCGGCCGCTGGCGCGTACCCGGCCCCAGGCCCCTGTCCTGCGGCTTTCCCCCGATGTCAGTCGTTCATGGGACGCTCGTACACATGAGTCCACAGGATCAGCACGGCAGCAGGGGGTACTCCGTCCCCACCGGGCGTCCGTACGCCCTCAAGGAGCTGCAGGCGAGCCTGGGCAGCCTCGGGGACCACCTGGGCGAGCTCTACGACGGCGCCCACCCCGCCGAGTACGACACCATCGCCGACGCGCTGTACGTGGCCTTCCGGACGGCCACCGGACTGGCCCCCGCGAAGAGCTACACCGGCTGCCCCGAGCACCCCAACGGCGCCCTCGACCCCGAAGCGCCCGAAGGCTGGGGCCGCTGCCTCATCTGCAACGACCGCCGACGCCTCGGACAGCGCCGGCACGGCGGCCCGGCGGCCGCCCCCTCCGGAGAGCAGCGGCGCCTGGGCTACCCCGTACCGGGCGGCCCGTACACGCTCCAGCTGCTGCGCACATACGTGCGCGCCGTCGAGGACCAGCGGTTCCACCTGGGCCTGTCCTCACCCGCGGAGGACTTCGTCCGCATCGCCGACGACCTGCACCGCGCCTTCATCGTCGCCCGCGAACTCTCCCGGCCGCGCAACGCCTCGGGATGCTCCGAACACCCCGGCGCACCGATCGACCCCGACGCTCCTCCCGGCGAGGCCTGTATCTTCTGCGCCGGACGCAAGAGACGCGCGCAGCGCTCCCCGCACACCCCGGAGATGCTCCCGCGCATCCGCCGGGGCGAGCGCAGGCAGCTGCAGCGCCGGTTCGAGCGTCCGCCGGGCTGAAACCGACGGGACCGCAGATCACCCACCCTGCGGGCCCCGACCTCCGGCCATCCCTCGCAGTCCGGCCATGGCGAACACGACCGTCGTTAAGGTGAACCACATGAGCTCTCCCGCCCGCTTCGACCGCGGCCACACCGACGACCTGATGACCTTCCTGACGGCCAGTCCGTCGCCGTACCACGCCGTGGCCAACGCGGCGGAGCGGCTGGAGAAGGCGGGCTTCAGGCAGTTGTCGGAGACGGACGCCTGGGATGCGGGCACCGGAGGCAAGTTCGTGCTCCGCGGCGGTGCGCTCATCGCCTGGTTCGTCCCCGAAGGCGCGGCCGCACACACCCCGTTCCGGATCGTCGGCGCGCACACCGACTCCCCGAACCTGCGGGTCAAGCCGCTGCCGGACACGGGCTCCCAGGGCTGGCGGCAGATCGCCGTCGAGATCTACGGCGGCACCCTGCTCAACACCTGGCTGGACCGCGACCTGGGCCTGGCCGGCCGGCTGACCCTGCGCGACGGCACCGAGCGCCTGGTGAACGTGGACCGCGCACTGCTGCGCGTACCCCAACTCGCCGTGCACCTGGACCGGTCGGTGAACAGTGACGGCCTCAAGCTCGACAAGCAGCGGCACATGCAGCCGATCTGGGGTCTGGGCGATGTGCAGGAGGGCGACCTGATCTCCTTCCTGGAGGAGGAAGAGGACCTGGAGCAGGGGTCGGTGGCCGGCTGGGACCTGATGGTCCACTCCATCGAGCCGCCCTCCTACCTCGGCCGCGACCGCGAGCTGGTGGCCGGCCCGCGCATGGACAACCTGCTGTCGGTGCACGCGGGCATCGCGGCGCTGGCCGCGGTCTCCACCTCCGACAAGCTCGACCACATCCCGGTGCTGGCCGCCTTCGACCACGAGGAGAACGGCTCGCAGTCCGACACGGGCGCGGACGGCCCCCTGCTGGGCAACGTGCTGGAACGTTCGGTCTTCGCCCGCGGCGGCTCGTACGAGGACCGTGCGCGGGCCTTCGCGGGCACCATCTGCCTGTCCTCGGACACCGGGCACGCCGTGCACCCCAACTACGGTGAGCGGCACGACCCGACGCACCACCCGCGCGCCAACGGCGGACCGATCCTGAAGGTCAACGTCAACCAGCGGTACGCCACCGACGGCAGCGGGCGCGCGGTGTTCGCCGCCGCGTGCGAGCGGGCCGGTATCCCGTGGCAGACCTTCGTCTCCAACAACTCGATGCCGTGCGGCACCACGATCGGCCCGATCACCGCCGCCCGCCACGGCATTCAGACGGTGGACATCGGCGTCGCGATCCTCTCGATGCACAGCGCCCGCGAACTGTGCGGCGCGGACGACCCGTTCCTGCTCGCGAACGCCCTGGTGGCCTTCCTGGAGGGCTAGGCCGTCTCTTTCGGATCTTGCCCGGCCCCAGGAAGGCCACTGCCGGCTACCCCTCGGCGTCCATCCCCGCGAGGACGAGGGGCAGCCGGGAGGCGCCGTCGGCGGCGACGCGGACCGGGACGCCCCAATCCTGCTGGTGGACGTGGCAGGCCGGGTACTCGTTGGCCGGGTCGTCGTCGCAGGACGCCGCCATCGCCGAGACGTGCAGGACGCCCTCGGTGACGTCCGGGTTCAGCGCCAGCTCCCGGAACAGGTCCGTCCCGGCACCCTCGCCGCCCGCCAGCAGCTCGGGCGGGGTCGAGGAGACGAGCAGCCGGGTGGAGGGCCCGTAGCGGGTGTCGAGCTTCTGCCCGCCCGGCGCCTGGAAGACCACGTCGAGGCGGAGCGTGCCGGGCGCCACCTCGGTGGCGGCCCGCTGAGTACGGTGGGCGACCGCGTCCACGCGGACCGCCTCCTCCGGGAGGCGCAGCCGGGTCAGCCGGTGCCGGGCCGACTCGACGACCACGATGTCCTCGCCGACCAGCACGGCGTCGCTGGGCTCGCGCAGATCGGTCGCCAGCGTCGAGACCTGGCCGGTGGCCGGGTCGTAGCGGCGCAGCGCGTGGTTGTACGTGTCGCACACCGCGACCGAGCCGTCGGGCAGGGCCGTCACGCCGAGCGGGTGCTGGAGCAGCGCCTGGGCCGCGTCGCCGTCGCGGTGACCGAAGTCGAACAGCCCGGTGCCGACGGCAGACTTGATGACGTACCCCTCGCGGCCGTCACCCGCCGCCTCCACGTACCGCAGGGCGCTGGTCTCGGAGTCGGCGATCCACAGCCGGTCCCCGGCGGCCGCGAGCCCTGAGGGCTGGGCGAACCAGGCCTCGGCGGCCGGCCCGTCGAGCAGCCCCTCGTTGGTGGTACCGGCCGCGACCTCGACCGTCCCGGCCTCCGGGTCCCAGGTCCACAGCTGGTGCACACCGGCCATGGCGATCCAGACCCTGCCCTGCCACCACGCCACGTCCCACGGAGAGGACAGGTCCACCTCCAGCGCCGGCCCGGAGGTCGGCGACCCCTGCCACCACTGCCGGCCGGTCCCGGCGACGGTCTCCACGAGCCCGGTGGCCGGGTCGTAGGTGCGCAGCGCGTGGTTGACGGTGTCGGCGACGACGACCCTGCCGTCGGGCAGCAGCGTGAGACCCTGCGGCTCGCTGAAGCTGTCCCCGGCGAAGCCGCGGTCGCCGCTGCCGACGCGGCGTACGACGCTCTCGCCGTCGGCGGCCAGCTCCACGAGCTGGTGCCGGGTGGAGTCGGAGACCAGCAGGTTCCCGGACGGCAGCAGCAGCGCCTTCCCGGGGAACCGCAGGGCGCCGGCCACCGGCTCGGGCGCCACGTACGGCCCGTCGCCGCGCCGCAGCGTGCCCTTGGCCTCGTGCTCGGCCTCCAGCTCCTCGACCAGCCGGGCGATGGCGTGCGCGTGCCCCTCACCGGCGTGCTGGGCGACGATGTACCCCTCGGGGTCGATCACGACGAGCGTGGGCCAGGCGCGTACGGCGTACTGCTTCCAGGTCGCCAGCTCGGGATCGTCCAGCACGGGGTGGTGCACCTGGTACCGCTCGACGGCATCGACGACGGCGGCGTGCTCGGCCTCGTGCACGAACTTCGGCGAGTGCACACCGATGATCACGACGGTGTCGCGGTGCTTCTCCTCCAGCTCGCGCAGCTCGTCGAGGACGTGCAGACAGTTGATGCAGCAAAACGTCCAAAAATCGAGGATCAATGTGCGACCTCGGAAGTCGGCGAGCTTCAGATCCTTGCCGCCGGTGTTGATCCAGCCGCCCTTGCCGATCAGCTCGGGGGCACGGACACGGGCACGGCGGCGGGGCGCGGGCGCGGGGGCGGGCGCCGGGGCAGCATCGTTCATCCTTCAAGCTTGCCATCCCCGGACATGTGTACCCGCAGGGGTGACGACGGGCGGCGCGACCCCGTGGGAGCCTGGTTCCAGGAAGCAAGGGAGGCGTCCGGAATGACCACTGCGCACGACTACAGCGAAGGCGTCGATCCCGAGCGCGCGCTGAAGTACGCCATCCAGCACCACAGCGGGGACCGCACCGAGATCGTCGAAGGGGTCATCAGCAACGTGACGCCGAGCTGGGACCATGAGCGGGCCGCCAGACTCGTACGGCGCCAGATCGAGGACCGGGTGGAGGCGCTGGGCTGTGTCGAGGGATCGGGCAATCTGGACCTGCCCCGGTCGTCGAACTGGTACGTGCCCGACATCGCCGTGGTGCCCGATCACCTCGCTCGCGGCGGCGCGGCGCTGTTGCCCGATCAGACCCTGCTGATCGTCGAGGTGACTTCGAAGTCCAACGCCGAGACCGACCGTGTCGTCAAGCGCAAGCGGTACGCCGAGTACGGCGCGCCGCTGTACCTCCTCGTCGACCGGATGGAGAAGGCCGTGACGGTGTTCGCCGAGCCCGGTCCGCTCGGGTACACCAAGGTGGACGGGCCCCATCCCTTCGGAACGGCCGTGCGGCTGCCGGAACCGTTCGGGATCGATCTCGATACCAGCGGCCTGTAGGTGCCCGGCCCGGTAGCGTGCCGGGGGTGACAGTCAGCACGCCGCCCAGCGGGCGGATATTCGATGCCGTGAACGCCACCGCCGTGCGGAGCACCGACGGGTTGCGCGAACTCTACGAACAGCCCGGCGAGATGGCGCGCCGCAAGGCCGTGGACCGGATCCACGAGGCCGCGCGGGTGGTCATCGGGCGGTCGTCGCTGGTGTTCGTGGCCAGTGCCGGGGCCGACGGGACCTGCGATGTGACGCCCCGCGGCGGGCCGCCGGGATTCGTGGCCGTGCTGGACGAGTTCACCCTCGCGCTGCCCGACGCCACCGGCAACAAGCGGCTCGACACCGCCCACAACATCGTGGAGACGGGCCGGGCTGGGCTGATCTTCGTCATTCCCGGGCGGGCCACCACCCTGCGGGTGAACGGGCGGGCCTGCGTGTCCGCCGATCCGAGGCTGCTGGAGCAGCTGACCGCCGTCGGCAAGCCGCCGCGGAGCGCGATCGTGGTGGAGGTCGAGGAGGCCTACCAGCACTGCCCGAAGGCGTTTCTGCGCGGCAACGCGTGGAAGCCCGAGCAGTGGCTCGCCGAGGACGCCGTCCCGAGCTCCGCCGAGGTCACCCTCTCCCATCTGGATCTCCCCGGCCTGACCATCGAGGAGATCCGGCAGCAGGAGCGCGAGTCCCTGCTGCACCGCTACGAATAGGCGAAGAGGGCGCTCAGCCGGGGCAGTCGGGCCGCCATCTCGTCGGTGTCGTCGAAGTCGAAGGCCCAGGACGGATCCAGGGCCGGGTAGCTGATCGTGAAGGAGTCCGCGGGCAGCTCGCGGCCGGTGCCGGCCTCGTAGGCGGTCCAGGCGATCGAGAGGGCGGTCTCGTCCCACAGTTCCAGGCCCTCGGCCGCGGCCTCGGTCACCGCCGGGTGCGCGGCCAGGGAGTCGGGGTCGGTCAGGGCCGTCTCGAAGGCCTCCTGGCCCTGGGTGAGGAGCCAGCCGCGGAAGTAGTCGAAGCCGTCGTCCGAGCAGCCGCCGTTGATCACATAGGCAGCGGCCCAGAGCGGCGCCCGGTAGGACTCCGCCAGCAGGTCCCACAGCACCTGCTGGGCCGCCGCTATCTCCGACTCCGGCCGGCCCGCGAGGAGTTCGGCCGCGCGCGCGGACACCTCCTCCGGTTCCGCGTCCGCGCGGGCCGTCTCGATCAGCTTCCAGAACGTCTGCTTGTCCATGGGGAAAGCCTGGCAGCCGGGTCTGACATCAGGCGGTGGTGCTGAGGAAGGTGTGGAGGGATCTTGTGAGCGCCGTGACGAAGGCGTCCTGCACCGGCGCCGGGACGAGGTCCAGGGACAGGTACGGGTTCAGGTCCTCCAGCTCGACGAGGAGCAGTTCGCCGGAGGGCGCCCGGCAGGCGTCGACCCGCTGGATGCCGTGGTCGAGGGTGTTCCAGTCGACGAAGGAGCGGGCGAAGGCCAGGTCCGCCCCGGTCGGGGAGTAGAGCTCCAGCTCCCAGCGGCGGGCCGGATCGGGGGCGTACAGCGCGTACTGGAAGGCGTCGTCGACGAAGTAGAAGGACACTTCGTACGTGAAGTCGATGCGCGGCTGGATCAGCACGGCCCCGGCCGGGCCGTCCGGTGTCGCGGTGAAGGTGAGGCCGATGGAGTCGGCGCCCTGCTTCGGCTTGACGGCGTAGGCGGGGACCTGCGGCAGCTCCGCGAGGCGTGCCGGGTCGTCGATCGTCGGGATGACCGGGTGGCCGGAGGCCGTCAGGTCGAGCAGGTACTGCTTGCCCGCCATGTCGCCGCGGCCGGTGAGCGGGTTGTAGACGCGGGTCCCGGCGGCGAGGGCGGCCGCGCGGAAGGAATCGTAGGCCTGCTGGTAGTGGAGGACCGGACCGCTGTTGCGGACGATCACCGCGTCGAAGCCCAGGGGCAGCATGGCCTCCGCGTCCGCGGGATGGCACAGGGCCAGGTCGAATGCGGCGCGCAGCCGGGACGTGAGGAATATGTCCTCGTCGCAGTAGCGGCGGCCGCGTGCGGGGTACGCCAGGTCGGTCACGTAGAGCAGGGGCATGAGGGCAACCTATCGCGGGCACTGATCAGCGCATGAAATACCTCGTACGGGACAAAATGCTGGCCATCGGGGACGACTACTGGATCGAGGACGAGGACGGCCGGCAGGCCTTCCTCGTCGACGGGAAGGCGCTGCGCTTCCGGGACACGCTGGAACTGAAGGATCCGGACGGGCAGATCCTGATCACCCTGCGGGAGAAGCTGTTCGCCCTGCGGGACGCGATGACCCTGGAGCGGGACGAGCGGCGGCTCGCCGTGATCCGCCGCAAGCGGCTCTCGCTGCTCCGCAACCACTTCCGCGTGACCCTCGCCGAGGGCACCGAGCTCGATGTGAGCGGGCGGATCCCGGAGCGCGAGTTCAAGGTCGAGTACGACGGTGAGCTGCTGGCGCTGATCTCGCGGCAGTGGTACCGGGTCCGCGAGACGTACGCCGTGGACGTGGTCCGGGAGGACGCGGACGCGGCGCTGCTGATCGCGGTCGCGGTGTGCGTGATCCGGATGGCGGAGAAGGAGCGGGAGGGCGGGGTCAGTCCCGGTCCCGATGGTGTTCCCGGGCCGTGAGCTGACCCTGGACGTAGGGGTCGGTGTCTGGTGTGTACGGACCTCCGTGGTCGAAGAGCAGGTCGCTGATGCGCTGCCACTCCGCGGCCTCGGCGCGGACGGACGCGTCGGCGGACTCCAGGTCGCGGGCGTACTCCAGCACCGCCTCCAGGGCGGACTGCGCCTCGTGGTGGGCCAGGCCGGTGGCCCGGTCGCGGACCTTCTCCCGGGCCGCGATCTCCGAGGCGGCGGGCTCGTGCGGTTCCAGGGCGGCTTCCAGCACGGCCTCGGCGTCATCCGTCACGGCGTACCCGCCTTCTCCTCGTGGACCCGGCGGCCGGCGCCGCCCGTCCCCCGTCTGCCCGGGGATCCCGGCGCCAACCGGGGGCCCGCGGTCCCTGGAAGCGCGCGCGGCATCCCGCCGGAACCGCCGGGATCCCGGGATCACCGGTTCGCCGGGACCCCGTCAGCGGCCCAGGCGGCGGTCCTTCAGCGCCGGGAACTGGGAGCGGGTGTCGGCGACCTTGGCCGGGTCCAGGTCCACGGTGAGGACCTCCTCCCCGGGGCCGGCCTCCGCCAGGACCTCGCCCCACGGGTCCACCACCAGGCTGTGCCCGGCCTGCTCCACGCCCGCGTGGGTGCCGGCGAGCCCGCACGCCAGGACGTAGGACTGGTCCTCCACGGCGCGTGCCCGGCTCAGCAGGGTCCAGTGCGAGCGCCGGCGGGCGGGCCAGCCCGCCGCGACGACCATCGTGGTGGCCCCGGCGTCGACCAGGCCGCGGAACAGCTCCGGGAAGCGCAGGTCGTAGCAGGTGGCGATGCCGAGGGTCTGCTCCGGCAGGGCCACCGTGGTCAGGGAGTCGCCGGCCGACATGAGCACCGCCTCACCCTGGTCGAAGCCGAAGCGGTGGATCTTCCGGTAGGTGGCGGCCAGCTCGCCCGCCGGGGAGAGGACGAGGGCGGTGTTGTAGAGGGAGCCGTCGCCCGCCCGCTCCACGACCGAGCCCGCGTGCAGCCAGACGCCGGCGTCGCGCGCCGCCTTGGACATGGCTTCGTAGGTCGGGCCGTCCAGCGGTTCGGCCTCGGTCTCGAACTGTTCGTAGGCGAACGCGCCGACCGGCCACAGCTCCGGCAGGACCACGAGATCGGAGCCCGCCTGCTCCCGTACGAGCTCGGCCACGCGAACACGTCGGGAAGACACCGACTCGCCCTCGTTCACTGCGATTTGGATCAGCGAGGCGCGCACACTACCACCGTCCTGGCGTTCAAGCCGTCAACTCGGGCCTACGATCGTCACACGAAAGCACTGCCGGGGTGCTCACCGGCAGCGTAGTTTTGGAAACTGAGTCCACTGCTTCCGAAACGCGCCATTGAACAGCACCGCGAGGGGTCCCGTTGACCGTCCAGCCGCATCCCGCCCTCCAGCCCTATGCCGACGCGTGGACACACTCCATCGAGGCGATATCCGAGTTGGTCCTCCCGTTGCCGGAGGGCGAGTGGAACCGGGCCACGCCGTGTCCGGGCTGGTCGGTCCGTGATGTCGTTTCACACATCATCGGCATCGAGTGCGAGCAGCTCGGGGACCCGCGGCCGATCCACACCGTGGCGCGGGACCTGCGGCACGTGGTGGACGAGTTCAGCCGGTACATGGAGGTGCAGGTCGACGTACGGCGTCACCACACGGCGCCGGAGATGACCTCGGAGCTGGAGTACACCGTGATCCGGCGCTCCCGGCAGCTGCGGAACGAGAAGCGGGATCCGGCCACGATGGTGCGCGGGCCGCTCGGTGACCAGGTGACGCTGGAGCAGGCGCTGCGGCTGCGGGCGTTCGACGTGTGGATCCACGAGCAGGACCTGCGGGCGGCACTGGGGGTACCGGGGAACTGGGACTCACCGGGCGCGTACGTGGCCCGGGACCTGCTGTTGGCCGGGCTGCCGAAGGTGGTGGCCAAGCGGGCGGCCGCGCCGGCGAACTCGGCGGTGGTGATCGACGTGCACGGCCGCCTGGAGTTCATGCGGACGGTACGGGTGGACGCGGAAGGCCGCGGCACCGTGGACAAGTCGCCGTCGCTGGGTCCTGCGGTGACCCTGACCATGGACTGGGAGACCTACGTCCGCCTGGCGGCGGGCCGGGTGCGGGCGCACACCGTCGCCGACCGGGTGAAGGTGGAGGGCGACGTGGAGCTGGCGGACGCCATCCTCACGCAGTTCTCCGTGACCCCGTGACCCCGTAGGGCCCCGGGGTGCGTTCACCGGTCGTTGCCGGGGCCCGGGCCGAGGACCGGCGGAACGGCCCCGGCGCCGGGCCCGGCCCGGGGGTCGTTCTGCGGTCGGCCGGCGGGTCCACCCCCATCAGGCCAGGGCGCGGCCGGGTTCCGTCGGGACAGGGCCGGGGGGCGCGGCGGGGCCCGGGATCGCGGCGCGTTCGCGTTCTCGGTCTCGGTCGCGTTCGCGGGCCAGGGCGAGCGGGCGCAGGCGCAGGATGCTGAGGACGCCCACCGCCTCCAGCACGAAGACCGTCGAGAAGGCGATGCGGTAGTTGTCGCCGGTGGCGTCGAGCAGCATGCCGACCGTCAGCAGCGTGGTCATGGACGCGATGAAGCCGCCCATGTTCGTGATGCCGGAGGCGGTGCCCTGGCGCTCGGCCGGGTTGGCCGGGCGGGCGAAGTCGAAGCCGATCATCGACGCCGGTCCGCAGCCGCCGAGCACAAGGCACAGGGCGATCAGCAGCCCCATCGGCGCCCGGTCGCCCGGGTGCACGAGGACCGCCGCCCACAGCAGGGCGGTGAGGGCGACCGTCCCCAGGGCGAGCGGGATCCGCGCGGTCCGGTGGCGGCCGACGATCTGGCCGTAGACCAGCCCGAGCGCCATGTTCGAGGCGACGACCAGCGTCAGCAGGCCGCCCGCGGTGGTCCGCGACAATCCCTGCGCCTCGACCAGGAAGGGCATTCCCCACAGCAGCAGGAACACCATCGCGGGGAACTGCGTGGTGAAGTGCACCCACAGGCCGAGCCGGGTGCCGGGTTCGGCCCAGGACTCGCGGATCTGCCGCCGCACGAAACCCCCCGGGGCTCCCGCGGCCCCCGAACCCCCGGCGGCGCGCGGCGCGGGACCGTACCCCTCCGGGTGGTCCCGCAGGAACAGCACCAGCGGCACCAGGACCACCAGCCCCGCCACCGCGCTGCCCGCGAACGCTGCCGTCCAGCCGACCCCGTGCAGGACCGGGGCGAGGACGAGGGTGGAGACGAGGTTGCCCGCCATGCCCACCAGCCCGGCCAACTGCGCCATCAGCGGCCCGCGCCGGGCCGGGAACCACCGGGTGCCCAGCCGCAGCACCGAGATGAAGGTCATCGCGTCGCCGCAGCCCAGCAGCGCCCGCGCCGCGAGCGCCATCCCGTAGGAGGGCGACAGCGCGAAGCCGAGCTGGCCGACGGTGAAGAGCACCGCACCCAGGGTCAGCACCTTCTTGGTGCCGAGCCGGTCGACCATCAGGCCCACCGGGATCTGCATGCCCGCGTAGACGAGCAGCTGGAGGAGGGAGAAGGTGGCCAGCGCCGAGGCGTTGACGTGGAAGCGGTCCGCGGCGTCCAGGCCGGCCACGCCCAGACTGGTACGGAAGATCACCGCCACGAAGTAGACGGCGACGCCGATACCCCACACGGCGACGGCTTTCCGGCCGCCGGGCGGGTCCTCGGGCAGGTCGGTCCCGAGCGGGGAGGCGTTCACCGGCCCGTTCACCGGCCCGTTCGCCGGCCGGTTCACCGGCCCGGCCCCCGCACCAGGGCCTCGACCCGGCCGATGTGCCCGCGCACCGCCGCGGCCGCCGTGTCCGCGTCCCCGGCGCGCAGCGCGTCCAGGATCTCGGCGTGCTCGACGAGCGTGCGGTCAAGCCGTTCGGGGTGGGCGTGCAGGAGGGCCACGCCCATCCGCAGCTGCCGGTCGCGGAGTTGGTCGTAGAGCCGGCACAGGATCTGGTTCCCGGCGCTGCGCACGATCTCGGCGTGGAAGCCGCGGTCGGCGGCCATCATCGCGCCGAGGTCGCCCGCGTCGGCGTGCCGACGCTGTTCGTCGAGCAGGACGGCGAGCCGGTCCAGCAGGCCCGGTGGCGCCGGCACGGCTCTGCGTACGGTGAACTCCTCGACCAGCATCCGGGTTTCGAGCACGTCGGCGATCTCCTGCGCGGAGACCTGGAGGACCAGCGCGCCCTTCTTCGGGTACAGCTTGAGCAGCCCCTCGGTCTCCAGCCGCAGCAGCGCCTCGCGGACGGGCGTACGGGAGACTCCGACGGCCGCGGCCAGTTCGCCCTCGGTCAGGAGGGTGCCGCCTTCGTAGCGGCGGTCGAGCACCCCCTGTTTGACGTGCTGGTAGACGCGGTCGGCGGCGGTTACGGCAGTGGCGGGGGCGGGCATGCGCACAGGATAGATACAACAGAGGTGCAAGCCGTGCCCGGTCCAGGATGCGGACCGCGGGCCCGTGGCGGCCCAGGGATACGGGGCTCAGGCCCCGTCGGCGACCGCCATCACCTCCACGTCCAGCACGAACTCGTCGTACGGGGCCTCGTGCGGGTAGGGCGGCCGGACCTGCGCGAAGCGGATCCGGACCCGGCCCCCGCCCGGGGGCCGGGCCCGGATCACGTAGATCCGCTCCACCGGGG
>NZ_JBSGZP010000170.1:0-12173 GCF_053611065.1 Streptomyces sp. NPDC054840 | reverse complement strand
GCCCCCCTCGCGTGGTGCCGGGCCCGCCCTGGGGCGGGTCCGGCTCCGTTGGCATCAGCCCTTGCTGATCTCCCAGAAGCGGAAGACGGTCGAGGCGTCGAGGGACCACTGCAGGCCGCTCACGTTCTGGCGGGTGACGGCGTACTGCTTGCCCTGCCAGAGCGGGATGAGCGGGAGTTCGTCGGCGACGATCTCCTGGAGGCGGTTGTAGTCCGTGTTGGCCGCGGTGCGGTCGGACTTCGCGGAGGTCGACGGGATGATCGTCCCGGTGATCTCCTTGTTGTCGTAGTTGTTGTTCAGCACGTTGTCCGGGCCGAAGAACGGCTGCGTGAAGTTGTCGGCGTCCGGGTAGTCGGGCACCCAGCCCTTCACGTACACGCCGTACTTGCCGGCCTGGATGTCCTTCTCGTACTGCTCGTACTCGACGGACTTGACGTCGGCGTCGAAGAGGCCGCTGTCGTTGAGCTGCTTGGCGATGACCTCGAACTGCTGGTCGGTGGAGGGGCCGTAGCGGGACGGGGTGGAGTACAGGGTCAGCTTGACCTTGCCGTTGATGCCGGCGGCCTTGAGGACGGCCTTGGCCTTCTCGGGCTGGGGGCTGCCGCCGTAGCGGTCGAAGAACGGGGTCGTGTGGCCGGCGATGCCGGTCGGCACGACGGAGTAGAGCGCGGTGGCGGTGCCCGCGTAGACGTCGCGGACGAGGGCTTCGCGGTCCACGAGGTAGGCGATGGCCTTGCGCACGGGGAGCTTGCCGACGACGGGGTCGTTGACGTTGAACACCATGTGCTCGACCTCGGCGCCGGTGCCCTGGACGACGTCGACCTTGTTGTCGCCGGTCTTGCTGGAGGCGAGGGCCGCGATGTCCTTGGCGGCGAGGCCGCGGAAGGCGAAGTCGACGTCGCCGCTCTCCAGGACGGTCTTGAGGCCGGCCTGGTCGCCGTTGAAGAACTTCAGCGTGACGCCGGTGTTCTTGGCCTTGGCCTTGCCGCTGTAGGACTCGTTGACGGAGAAGCTGGCGCTCTTCTCGCCGAAGGAGTCGAGCTTGTAGACGCCGGAGCCGACGGCCTTGTTGTCGGTGCGCAGCTTGTCGGCCGGGTACTCGGTGTGGTCGACGATGGAGCCGGCGCCCGACGCGATCTTGCTGGGGAAGGTGGCGTCGGAGGTCTTGAGCTTGAAGACGACGGTCTTGTCGTCGGGGGCGTCGATGCTCGCGATCGACGCGAGCATCACGGCCGGGCCGTTCGCGTCGTTGATCTTCAGGGTGCGCTCGAAGGAGAACTTGACGTCCTTCGAGGTGAGGGTGTGGCCGTTGCTGAACTTCAGGCCGTCCCGCAGGGTGCACTTGTAGAGCTTGCTGTCGCCGCCCTCGAAGCCGCAGGTCTGGGCGGCGTCGGGCTCGGGGGTGGTACCGCCCTTGGGGAAGCTCAGCAGCGACTGGAAGACGTTGTTGAACAGCAGCCAGGAGCCCGGGTCGTAGCCCGACGCCGGGTCGGTGGACTTCACCTTGTCGGATATGCCCATGACCACGCCCTTGCCGCTGCCGGCATTGGAGCCATCGGTCGAACCGCAACCGCTGAGCAGCGCGGCGGCGGTGGCTGCGCCGAGCGGGGCCGCCAGCCACTGGTTACGTCGATTCACGCGAACGTCCTTCACAGTCGAACTGTTTCGTTGGTCCGGCCCGCGACTTCCGCTGCCGGTCTATGCCTTGCTCAGCCGCTTACGCCGCGGCCGAGCTCCCACAGCTGGAGGTCGGAGATGGCGTTGACCGACCACTCCACTCCGGTGATCCCGTCGCGTGCGGCGACGTACTGCTTGCCCTGCCACAGGGGCAGGACGGGCACGTCCTCGGCGACGATGTCCTGTATCTCCGTGATCGCGGGGACGGCGATCGTACGGTCGACCGCCCGCCGGGATTCGGGGATGAGCCTGTTGCGCACCGCGCTGTTGGCGTACGGCGTGCCCAGGAAGTTGTCCTGCTCCAGGAACGGGGCGAGGAAGTTGTCGGCGTCCGGGTAGTCGGGGAACCAGCCGAGCCCGTAGGCGGCGTGGTCGCCCTTCTTCTGGGCGGGGCGGAAGTCCGCCCACTCGTCGCCCTGGACGGTGATGTCGAAGAGGCCGGTGGAGTTCAGCTGGGCCTTGAGGGCCTCGAACTCGGCGGCCGTACCGTCGCCGTAGTGGTCGCTGGTGTAGTGCAGGGTCAGCTTGACCGGGGTCTTGATCCCGGCGTCCTTCAGCAGGGCGGCGGCCTTGGGCGTGTTGGCGTCGCCGTACTTGTTGTAGAAGGAGTTGACGTGGCCCGTCACGGTGGTGGGGACCAGGGAGTAGAGCGGCTGCGCGGACTTGCCGTAGACGTTGGAGATGAGCCGGCCGCGGTCGACGGCGGCGGCGAGCGCCTGGCGTACGGCCTTCTCCTTGACGACCGGGGCCTCGGTGTTGAAGCCGAGGTAGCGGATCTCCAGGCCGGGCATCGGGACCAGCTTGACGCCCTTGGGGGGCTGGGCGCTGAACTCGGTGATCTGGGCCGGCGACAGGGTGCGGGAGACCACGTGGATCTTTCCGTCGGTGAGCGCCTTGCCCATGGCCGGGGAGTCGGTGAAGGTGCGCAGCTCGACCTTGTCGTTCTGCAGCTTGAGGTCGCCCTTGTAGTGCGGGTTCTTGGTGAAGACGGCGCGGACCAGCCGGCCGCTCTTGACCTCGGCCTTCATCGTGTACGGGCCGGAGCCGTCCACGGCGAAGCCCTCGCGGAGCTTCTTGGCGTCGTAGTTCTTCTCGCTGACGATGCCGGCGGCGGGGGTGGAGAGCTTGAACGGGAAGGTCGCGTCCGGGGTCTTCAGGTGGAAGACGACGGTGTCGGCGCCCTTGACCTCGACGTTGTCGAGGGTTGAGAGCAGCGAGGAGGGGCCGTTCTCGTCCTTGATGGCGAGGACGCGGTCGATGGAGAACTTGACGTCCTTGGCGGTGAGGGCCTCACCGTCGGCGAACTTCAGGCCGGGGCGCAGGGTGCAGCGGTAGCTCTCGTTGCCGGAGTCGGTGAAGCGGCAGGCGGAGGCCGCTTCGGGGACGGGCTGGCCACCGCCGCGCGGGGTGTGCATCAGCGTCTGGACGGTCTGGCGCAGGACGTTCCAGGCGCCGGCGTCGTAGGCGTAGGCCGGGTCGAAGGGGGCGGGAGCGAAGTCTGCGGCCTCGAACCGATCGGTGGTTCCGACGACGATCGCTCCGGATCCTGCTCCTCCACCACTCGTGCTGCCGCAGGCGGCCAGCGCGGGGGTGAGCAGTCCGGCCGCGGCCGTCAGCACCATGGTCTTGCGGTTCATGCTGGAAGGACTCCCTGTAACCGGCACTTGTTCAAAGCGGCGTAGAGGGCACTTCGCGGCGGTCGCCCGTTCGGGGCGGAACGATCGGGCCGGTGGTGTGACGATCGGTCCACGCGGTCCCGGCCCAGGGGTGTGTGCCGGGGACGGCTGAGGTGCGGCGTAGTGCCCGCGTCGACACTAGTGGTCCGGGACGGGATGGCTGGAACTGACCGGACTTGGGGCGTAATCGCACCGTGATCGGAGCGAACTGCCTGTTCACGCGCAGGGCCGCGCAGATTCGGGCAGGGGCTGATCAATCCGGACACAAGGGAAGGGTCAGGGGGTCGCGGACAGGTCCGTCGGGGGTTTGACGGGTGACCAAGGTCACCCTGAGCGACCGCCCCGAAGAGGATGGAATTTCAGCCTCCGGGGGCCGCGACGGAAGATCCTTCCGTGGTGCCTCGATCCGGCACATATTCCGTTCGGCACGGACGGTACATGGAGGATGCCGGTGCGTGGCGGCGTACGGGCGGCCGGTGGCGGTGCGTGGTGGTGAAGCGGTGGTGGGCGCCGCTCGGCCGTCGCGGCTCAGTTCATCGGGACGATGAGCGAGCGCAGGAACGCCAGGTCCACGTCCTCCAGCGAGCGGACGACGGTGCGCCCCGGGGCGGGTTCGATCATCCCGACCGAGGGGATGGCCACGACCCGGCAGCCGGCGGCCTCGGCGGCCGCCACGCCGGTGCGGGTGTCCTCGATGACCGCGCACCGAGAGGGGTGCGCGCCCAGCGAGCGGGCGGCGAGCAGGTACGGGTCGGGGTGCGGCTTGGTACGGGCCACCTCGTCGCCGGCGACCGTCATCGTGAAGCGGTCGCGGCCGAGGGTGAGCAGCACCCGGTCGATGACCCGGCGGTGGGAGGCGGAGACCAGGGCGGTGGGCACGTTGTGCCGGGCGAGCTCGCTCAGCAGCCGCTCGGCGCCGGGCATCAGCGGCACCTGGTCGGCGATGCGGGCCTCGAAGCGCTCGTTGAGCAGGACACTCAGCTCGGCGAGCCCGATGGCTGCGCCGGTCGCCTCGATCAGGAAGGTCGCGCTGCGGCTCATCGGGCCACCGACGACCACGTCGCGCCAGGCCTCCTCCAGGCGGTGGCCCAGCTCCTGGAAGATCTCCGCCTCGATCTCCCACCAGAAGTTCTCTGTGTCGATGAGGGTGCCGTCCATGTCGAGCAGCACCGCCTGCAGGGCAGAACCGTCGGCCGTCCGGGCGACGGGGGCGGGAACGGTGCTCGTCATGCGCATGCCTCTCGGAAGGACGAGAAGGCCGGTCACCTCTTCCGCGGGGCATACCACCCCGGGGAACAGGCGACCGGCCTGTATGGGACCGACAAGTGTACGTCGGTGGAGCTCAGCGTGCGTTGAAATACTTCGCTTCGGGGTGGTGAATCACGATCGCGTCGGTGGACTGCTCCGGGTGGAGCTGGAACTCCTCCGACAGGTGGACGCCGATCCGCTCCGGTTCCAGGAGGTCGGCGATCTTCGCGCGGTCCTCCAGGTCGGGGCAGGCGCCGTAGCCGAGCGAGAAGCGGGCGCCGCGGTACTTGAGGTCGAACATGTCCTCGACCTTCGCCGGGTCCTCGCCGCCGAATCCGAGCTCGGCGCGGACGCGGGCGTGCCAGTACTCGGCCATGGCCTCGGCGAGCTGGACCGAGAGGCCGTGCAGCTCCAGGTAGTCGCGGTAGGAGTCCGACTCGAACAGCTTGGCCGTGGCCTCGCCGATCTTCGAGCCGACGGTGACCACCTGGAGGCCGACGACGTCGGTCTCGCCGGACTCCTCGGGACGGAAGAAGTCCGCGAGGCACAGGCGGCGGCCGCGGCGCTGGCGCGGGAAGGTGAAGCGGGTCCGCTCGTTGCCCTGCTCGTCCAGGATGATCAGGTCCTCGCCCTTGGAGACGCAGGGGAAGTACCCGTAGACGACCGCGGCCTCCAGCAGGTTCTCGGTGTGCAGCTTCTCCAGGAGGCCGCGCAGCCGCGGACGGCCCTCGCTCTCGACGAGCTCCTCGTACGTGGCCCCGCCCGCGCGGGCCTGCTTGAGGCCCCACTGGCCCTTGAAGAGGGCGCCCTCGTCGAGCCAGGAGGCGTAGTCCTTGAGCGGGATGCCCTTGACGACCCTGGTGCCCCAGAAGGGCGGGGTGGGGACGGGGTTGTCGACCGAGACGTCGGAGCGTCCCCCGGGCTCCTCGGCCTCGTCGGCCCGGAGCTCCGGGCCCCCGGGTGTCGCAGGGCGCTTGGCGACGCGGCGCTGCTTGAGCTCGGGCAGGGAGGCGCCGGGGACACCGCGCTTGACGGCGATGAGGGCGTCCATCAGGCGCAGGCCCTCGAAGGCGTCGCGGGCGTAGCGGACCTCTCCCTCGTAGATCTCGTGGAGGTCCTGCTCGACGTAGGCGCGGGTGAGGGCGGCGCCGCCGAGGATCACCGGGTAGTCGGCGGCCAGCTTGCGCTGGTTCAGCTCCTCCAGGTTCTCCTTCATGATCACGGTCGACTTCACGAGCAGGCCGGACATGCCGATCACGTCGGCCTTGTGCTCCTGCGCGGCTTCGAGGATCGCGGAGACGGGCTGCTTGATGCCGATGTTGACGACGTTGTAGCCGTTGTTGGTGAGGATGATGTCGACGAGGTTCTTGCCGATGTCGTGGACGTCGCCGCGGACGGTGGCGAGCACGATCGTGCCCTTGCCCTCGTCGTCGGTCTTCTCCATGTGCGGTTCGAGGTAGGCGACGGCCGTCTTCATGACCTCGGCGGACTGGAGGACGAAGGGGAGCTGCATCTGGCCGGAGCCGAACAGCTCGCCGACGACCTTCATGCCCTCCAGGAGGGTGTCGTTGACGACGTCGAGGGCGGGGCGGGTCTGCAGCGCCTCGTCGAGGTCGGTCTCCAGGCCGTTCTTCTCGCCGTCGATGATGCGGCGCTGCAGTCGCTCGTCCAGCGGCAGGGCGAGGAGTTCCTCGGCGCGGCCGGCCTTGAGCGACTTGGTGTTGACGCCCTCGAAGAGGGCCATCAGCTTCTGCAGCGGGTCGTAGTCGCCCTCGCGCCGGTCGTAGATCAGGTCGAGGGCGGTGGTGACCTGCTCCTCGTCGAAGCGGGCGATCGGCAGGATCTTGGAGGCGTGGACGATGGCGGAGTCCAGGCCGGCCTTGACGCACTCGTCGAGGAAGACCGAGTTCAGCAGGACGCGGGCGGCCGGGTTGAGGCCGAAGGAGATGTTGGACAGGCCGAGGGTGGTCTGGACGTCCGGGTGGAGCCGCTTGAGCTCGCGGATCGCCTCGATCGTGGCGATGCCGTCCTTGCGGGACTCCTCCTGGCCGGTGCAGATCGTGAACGTCAGGGTGTCGATGAGGATGTCCGACTCGCGGATCCCCCAGTTGCCCGTCAGGTCGTCGATGAGCCGTTCGGCGATGGCGACCTTGTGCTCGACCGTGCGGGCCTGGCCCTCCTCGTCGATGGTCAGCGCGATGAGCGCGGCGCCGTGCTCCTGGGCCAGCCGGGTGACCTTGGCGAAGCGGGACTCGGGGCCGTCGCCGTCCTCGTAGTTCACGGAGTTGATGACCGCGCGGCCGCCGAGCTTCTCCAGGCCCGCCCGGATGACGGGAACCTCGGTGGAGTCCAGGACGATCGGCAGCGTGGAGGCGGTGGCGAAGCGGCCGGCGAGCTCCTCCATGTCGGCGACGCCGTCGCGGCCCACGTAGTCCACGCAGAGGTCGAGCATGTGCGCGCCCTCGCGGATCTGGTCGCGCGCCATCTCCACGCAGTCGTCCCAGCGGGCCTCCAGCATGGCCTCGCGGAACTTCTTGGAGCCGTTGGCGTTGGTGCGCTCGCCGATCGCCATGTACGCGGTGTCCTGGCGGAAGGGCACCGTCTGGTAGAGCGAGGCGGCGCCGGGCTCGGGCTGGGGGGTGCGCTCGGTGATCGCCGTGCCGCGGACCCGCTCGACGACCTGGCGCAGGTGCTCGGGGGTCGTGCCACAGCAGCCGCCGACCAGGGAGAGCCCGTACTCGCGGACGAAGGTCTCCTGGGCGTCGGCCAGCTCGGGGGCGCTGAGCGGGTAGTGCGCGCCCTGCTTGGTCAGGACGGGCAGGCCGGCGTTGGGCATGCAGGAGAGCGGGATGCGGGCGTTGCGCGCGAGGTAGCGCAGGTGTTCGCTCATCTCGGCGGGGCCGGTGGCGCAGTTCAGACCGATCATGTCGATGCCCAGCGGTTCCAGCGCGGTCAGGGCCGCGCCGATCTCCGAGCCGAGGAGCATGGTGCCGGTGGTCTCGACGGTGACGGAGCAGATCAGCGGGACGGTGACCCCGAGGGCCTCCATGGCCCGGCGGGCGCCGATGATGGAGGACTTCGTCTGCAGAAGGTCCTGGGTGGTCTCGACGAGCAGCGCGTCGGCGCCGCCGGAGAGCAGGCCCTCGGCATTGATCTGGTACGCGTCGCGGATCTGGGCGTAGGTGATGTGGCCGAGCGTGGGGAGCTTGGTGCCGGGGCCCATGGAGCCGAGGACCCAGCGCTGGCGGCCGGTGGAGGCGGTGAACTCGTCGGCGACCTCGCGGGCGATGCGCGCGCCGGCCTCGGACAGCTCGAAATTGCGGTCGGCGATGTCGTACTCGGCGAGCGCCGCGTAGTTCGTGCCGAAGGTGTTGGTCTCGACGCAGTCCACGCCCACCGAGAAGTACGCCTCGTGGACGGAGCGCACGATGTCGGGGCGGGTGATGTTGAGGACCTCGTTGCAGCCTTCGAGCTGCTGGAAGTCCTCCATGGTGGGGTCCTGCGCCTGGAGCATCGTTCCCATGGCTCCGTCGGCGACGACCACGCGGGTCGCGAGCGCCTCCCGGAGGGCATCGGCCCGGGTCTGGGTGTCAGCGGGCGGGTTGGGCAACGAAGCCATGGTTGTGCTCCCTGGGATGCGACGGCTGTCGGCTTTGCACCCCCTCTGTGTCAAGGGTGCACGCGGCCAGGGTAACCGCGAGGCACCCGCCCCGGTGTGGGTGTCCCACGTGGCGGACTGCATTCTGTGGCGGAGAGTTCCCGGGGGGGTGTCCCGGCGACGGTACGGCGAACAGCTGTCCGACGGTGCGCAAGGTCGGCATCGACCGATACTGTTCAGCATTGTCGAACCGCGTCAAGATGGTCAGTAATACCGAAGGTCCGCAGGAGGCTGCACGATGGCACGGAACATCCAGTCGCTCGAACGAGCCGCTGCGATGCTGCGACTCCTGGCGGGCGGCGAGCGCCGGCTGGGACTCTCGGACGTGGCGTCCTCGCTGGGCCTGGCCAAGGGCACCGCCCACGGCATCCTGCGCACCCTGCAGGCCGAGGGCTTCGTGGAGCAGGACCCGGCCTCCGGCCGGTACCAGCTGGGCGCGGAGCTGCTGCGCCTGGGCAACAGCTACCTCGACGTGCACGAACTGCGCGCCCGCGCCCTGGTGTGGACGGACGACCTGGCCCGGGCGAGCGGCGAGAGCGTGTACGTGGGCGTGCTGCACCAGAGCGGGGTGCTGATCATGCACCACGTGTTCCGGCCCGACGACAGCCGTCAGGTGCTGGAGGTCGGGGCCATGCAGCCGCTGCACTCGACCGCGCTGGGCAAGGTGCTGTCGGCCTACGACCCGGTGGCGCACACCCAGGCGCATGAAGTGGAGCGCGAGGCCTTCACCCCCCGGACGGTCACGGACGGCCCCGGCTTCGAGGAGATCCTGGGCCTGACCCGGGCGCGCGGCTGGGCCTGCGACGTCGAGGAGACCTGGGAGGGCGTCGCCTCGGTGGCGGCGCCGATCCACGACCGGCGCCGGATGCCGGTGGGCGCGGTGGCGGTCGCGGGCGCCGTCGAACGGGTCTGCGGCGAGACGGGGGAGCCCCGTCCCGCCCTCGTGGCGTCGGTGCGGGACTGTGCGCGTGCGGTTTCACGCGATCTCGGCGCCGGCCGGTTCTGAGCTTCCTTTAACAGGCTTTGGCCACACCCTGGCCTCTTTATGCCTGTTTTCAGCCAGATCTCGACTTTGAGATGGCTGGTTTTGGCTGATCGCACCTACGGGTAACGATCCGACACTTTGACCTGCCGACCCTTGACGCGTTCTTCACTTGGGCGGAAAACTGCCGTTCATCGGTCGGCATTGTCGAACACCTACCGGCAATACGCGCTAGGATGCGACAGGCCACGGACCGGTGCAGCACTCACCGAGTGCGCGGAACCACCGGAGGGACCCGGTGTCCGCCCACCCCTGGACGTACAAAGGAGTCGCGGGTGTCCAGCTCCGACATCTTCATCGGCGAGACCATCGGTACCGCCCTGCTCACACTGCTCGGCGGTGGCGTCTGCGCCGCAGTGACCCTCAAGAGCTCCAAGGCCCGCAACGCGGGCTGGCTCGCCATCACGTTCGGCTGGGGTTTCGCCGTACTGATCGCCGCCTACGTCTCCGCGCCGCTCTCCGGTGCGCACCTCAATCCGGCGGTCACCGTCGGTCTCGCCGTCAAGACCGGCGAGTGGGGTGACACCCCGGTCTACTTCGCCGGCCAGCTGCTGGGCGCGATGCTCGGAGCGGTCCTGATGTGGATCACCTACTACGGACAGTTCCGCGTCCACCTGGCCGACCCGGAGCACATCCGCGACGCCAAGCTCGGTCCCGAGGACCCGCACCCGCACGATGTGGCCGGTCCGGTGCTCGGCATCTTCTCCACCGGCCCCGAGATCCGTAACGTCGTGCAGAACCTGGCGACCGAGATCATCGGTACCGCCGTTCTGATCCTGGCGATCCTGACCCAGGGCCTCCAGGACGGCGGCAAGGGCCTCGGTGTCATCGGCGTCCTGATCACCTCGTTCGTGGTCGTCGGCATCGGTCTCTCGCTCGGTGGCCCGACCGGCTACGCCATCAACCCGGTGCGCGACCTCGGTCCGCGTATCGTGCACGCCCTGCTGCCGCTGCCCAACAAGGGCGGCTCCGACTGGGGTTACTCCTGGATCCCGGTGGTCGGCCCGCTCGTCGGTGCCGCGCTCGCCGGTGGTCTTTACAACATCGCGTTCGCCTGATCAGCAGTACCGGCAAGATCGTAAGATCCGCACCGCCCTTCTGATTCCGCCTACTCACCCGACCTGCCAGGAGCAGCCATCATGACCAGCAGCACCGGCCCCTTCATCGCCGCGATCGACCAGGGCACCACCTCCTCCCGTTGCATCGTCTTCGACCGCGACGGCCGCATCGTCGCCGTCGACCAGAAGGAGCACGAGCAGATCTTCCCGAAGCCGGGCCAGGTCGAGCACGACGCCATCGAGATCTGGACCAACGTCCAGGAGGTCGTGGCCAGCGCGATCGCCAAGGCGGAGATCACCGCCGCGGACGTCAAGGCCGTCGGCATCACCAACCAGCGCGAGACCACGGTCCTGTGGGACCGCCACACCGGCGAGCCGGTGCACAACGCGCTGGTCTGGCAGGACACCCGTACCGACGCCCTGTGCAAGGAGCTCGGCCGCAACGTCGGCCAGGACCGCTTCCGCCGCGAGACCGGGCTGCCGCTGGCGAGCTACTTCGCCGGCCCGAAGGCCCGCTGGCTGCTCGACAACGTCGAGGGCCTGCGCGAGCGCGCCGCCGCCGGCGACATCCTCTTCGGCACCATGGACTCGTGGATCATCTGGAACCTCACGGGTGGCCCCCAGGGCGGTGTCCACGTCACGGACGTCACCAACGCCTCGCGCACCATGCTGATGAACCTGCACACCCTGGAGTGGGACGAGAGCATCGCGAGCTCGATGGAGGTGCCTCTCGACATCCTCCCCGAGATCAAGTCCTCCGCCGAGGTCTACGGCCACGTCAAGGAGGGCGTCCTCGCCGGTGTCCCGGTCGCTTCGGCGCTCGGTGACCAGCAGGCCGCCCTCTTCGGCCAGACCTGTTTCGCCGAGGGCGAGGCCAAGTCCACCTACGGCACCGGAACGTTCATGCTGATGAACACCGGCGACAAGATCATCAACTCCTACAGCGGCCTGCTGACCACGGTCGGCTACAAGATCGGCGACCAGAAGCCGGTCTACGCGCTGGAGGGCTCCATCGCCGTCACCGGCTCGCTCGTCCAGTGGATGCGCGACCAGATGGGCCTGATCAAGTCGGCCGCCGAGATCGAGACCCTGGCCTCCTCGGTCGAGGACAACGGCGGCGTCTACTTCGTACCGGCCTTCTCCGGCCTGTTCGCCCCGTACTGGCGCTCCGACGCCCGCGGCGTGGTGGCCGGCCTCACCCGATACGTCACCAAGGCGCACATCGCCCGTGCCGTCCTGGAGGCCACCGCCTGGCAGACCCGCGAGATCACCGACGCCATGACCAAGGACTCGGGCGTCGAGCTCGCGGCCCTCAAGGTCGACGGCGGCATGACCTCCAACAACCTGCTGATGCAGACGCTCTCGGACTTCCTGGACGCCCCCGTGGTGCGCCCCATGGTCGCCGAGACCACCTGCCTCGGCGCCGCCTACGCCGCCGGTCTGGCCGTCGGCTTCTGGCCGGACACCGACGCGCTGCGCGCCAACTGGCGCCGGGCCGCCGAGTGGACCCCCCGCATGGACGCGGACACCCGTGCCCGTGAGTACAAGAGCTGGCTCAAGGCCGTGGAGCGTTCCATGGGCTGGGTCGACGACGAAGACGCCAGCTGACCGCACTCAGCTGAGTCAATCGACGAGGAGCTAAGAGAGATATGAGCAGCCTGCAGAGCGTTCCCGCACTGGGTACGCACCCGACCGCCGGTGCCAACGTCAGCCGCGCCCAGACCCGTGAGCAGCTGTCGAAGGCCACGTACGACCTGCTGGTCATCGGTGGTGGAATCCTGGGCACCTCCGTGGCGTGGCACGCCGCGCAGTCG
>NZ_JBSGZP010000169.1:0-12195 GCF_053611065.1 Streptomyces sp. NPDC054840 | reverse complement strand
GCCCAAGTGGCGGCGGGAGCGCCCCTGCTGGCCTGGGCGGCCCACCGCCGCAGCCCGGGCTGGGCGACGGCGGGCGCGGCCCTGCTGGCGCAGGGGACCGCAGCCCTGGCGTACGACCGGGCCCGGTCGCGGCGCCGGACCCAGGATGTGCCGGGCCCGGGCGGCGGGTGGACGGTCAGCGGGCCGTGGTCGGCAGCTCCTTGATCCGGTCGACGATCGTCCGGTTCATGACCGCGCTGGTGAACACGACCGTGCCGGGCTTGATCAGGCCCTGCTCGCCGGACTCTCCCTGCACCTGGACGCGGCGCTCACCGAGGAACGTGAGGGTCTGGCGGTCGAAGATCCACTCCTCCCGCTGACCGGAGTGCTCGTCGAGCCGGGCCACCGCAACCCCGCTACGGCCCGCGGCGTCGACCGCGTCGTCCACCATGACCACACCGGGGATCTTCGCCGCGGCCTTGTACAGCGCGGCCGTGAGCTCGGCCGGCGGATAGCTGCCGCGCAGCAGGTCGCCGATCGTGGTGAACGCCTCCTGGTCGGGGCCGTTGCCGAGGCCCTGGGTCTCCAGGTAGATCCGCTTCAGCAGCGCATCGGGGTCGGTGGGGAGCCCGGCGAGGTAGTTGTAGGTGGGCGCGTTGAGGGAGGGCGTCGGAGTGTTGCCCTGCTCGTCGGGCCCCGCGAGGGTCGCGCCCTCCGCGCCGGTGTTGCCGGGCTCGATCAGCCAGCCCTCGGTGCCGTCCGGGGAGTTCCACTGGTGGCGCATGTGCAGCTGCTCGCTGACCACGGTCCTCTTGTCGCCGACGGTCTTCACGTAGGTGTTGGCCGTCTTGCTCCCGATGTAGACGAACTGGTCCGCGCGCACCGCCGGGCCGGAGCCGGCGGGGGAGGAGGAAGAGGAGGAGGCCAGGGAGATGCGGTCCAGGAGCTGCGGCGCCCCCTTGGGGTCGGCGGCGCCGATCCGGGTGGTCAGCGCCGGGCCCGTGGCCACCGTGGAGCCGGGTCCGTCCGCGGCG
Organism: Streptomyces sp. NPDC054840; assembly: GCF_053611065.1. Lineage (NCBI taxonomy): Bacteria > Bacillati > Actinomycetota > Actinomycetes > Kitasatosporales > Streptomycetaceae > Streptomyces > Streptomyces sp. NPDC054840. Next base: position 11,182 of record NZ_JBSGZP010000169.1, on the reverse strand, counting down.
CCCCGGTCCACATAGGAGAAGAAGCCGACGGCGAGCGCGCCGGCCAGGGCGAAGGCCGCGGCGGGCACGAAGAACGCCCGGCGCAGGAACGGGTTGCGTGAGCCGCCGGCACGGACGGTGGCAGAGCTGGCGACGTCGGTGGCGCGGAGGTCTTCGTGGATCTGGGCCATCAGGCGCTCCTTGTGGAACCGGTGGCGGCCCTCGGGCAGGTCCCGTTCGGCGAACGGCGGCAGGGGGCAGTTCTCCTCCTGGCCTGCGGGGCGGGGGCGGGAGAGGTCGGCGTTCATCGGGTTCCTTCCTGTGCGGACCGGACCGCGTTCGCGCGGTCGTCATATGTCTGTCGGGGCCGAGCCGCGAGTTCCCGCTTTTTCTTCTTCAGTTCCGCGTCGGCGAGTTTGCGTAGCTTCGTACGGGCCCGGGACAGCCGGGAGCGGACGGTTCCGACCGGGATGCCGAGGACCCGGGCGGCTTCGGCGTACTCCAGGCCCTCACCCAGGCACAGCAGGAGGACCTCGCGCTCGGGTCCGCGCAGCGCACTCAGCTGCCCGAGCGTGGCCGCGATCTGCCGCCGGTCGTCGAGTCGGCCGGCCACCTCCTCGGCGTGGTCGGGCACGGATGCCACGCCGGCCGCCGCAGTGGCGGCGGCAGCGGCCCGATAGCGCCGGTTGCTGCGGCAGTGGTTGCGGGCGAGGTTGGTCGCGATGCCCAGGAGCCAGGGCCGCAGCGAGCCGCCCACGGGGTCGACCGTGCCGCGCAGCCGCCACGCCTCCAGGAAGGCGGCCGACATGACGTCCTCCGCGGCAGCCCAGTCCCCGGTCATCCGGAAGGCATGGTTGTAGAGGGTGCGGGCGTAGCTGTCGAACAGCTCCGCATAGGCGTCCGGATCCCCGGAACGCACCCGGGTTCGCATCTCTGTCGTCACTCCTGTCGGCTGTCCGGCACCCGGGGTGGAGTTCCCGTGACCTGGGTCACATCCCCTGGGTCACATCCACCGCGGAGCGTCGACGACCGGCGAGGACGCGCCGAGCGTGCGCGCCAGGGCTGGGGGCGCGAGGCTACGCCGCCTCCAGCAGCGGGCTCGCGTGGTGGTGCAGCCAGGCCCGGTAGGGGGGCGTCCGCAGGGCGGCCTCACGATAGGCGGCGCGCAGGTCCCCGTAGACCTCCGCGTGCGCGCCCGGCCTGGTGGCCAGCAGCAGGCGCACGGCGAGCGGGTCCCCGCAGAGCGGCCGGATCGCCATGTCCTCGCGCGGTCCCGAGGTCGGCTGGCACGGGGCGACCGCCTCGCCGGAGATGATCAGCGAGGCCGCCGTGTGGTAGTCGGCGTGCAGCACCGGCGGGTCGAGTCCGGCCCCGGCGAAGACCCGGCGCAGGCCGTCCCACTCGCCGTCGACCGAGGGGTCGACCATCCAGCGGTCGGCGGCCAGGTCCCGTAAGGAGACCACCGCCTGCCCGGCGGCAGGATGATCCCTGGACATCGACACGAACTGCGGTTCCCGTTCCATGAGTACGCGCACCTGCAGCCCCGGCGGCACCCGTAGCGGGCTGCCCTCCACCTCGTGCACGAACGCCACGTCGAGCTGTCCCGCGGCGACCATCCGGAGCAGCGCGTTGGCGGAGACGTCCACCACGAGGGAGGTCTCGGTGTCCGGAAGCCGCCCGTGGATCCGCCGCAGCCAGCCCGGCAGCGCGCTGCTGGCCGTGGAGCCGATGCGCAGCCGGGAGGCGTGGGCCAGTTCGCGGGCCTCTGCCACCAGCGCGGCCATCTCGGCGAGCAGCGGGCGGGCCCGGCCCAGTACGGTCCGGCCGAGGGGGGTGGGCCGGCAGCCGGTCCGCTCACGCAGGAACAGCTCGCCGTCGAGGGCGCGTTCGATGCGGCGCAGCTGGGTCGTCAGCGAGGGCTGGCTCACGCCGAGTTGCCGGGCGGCCTTGTGCAGGCTTCCGGCATCGGCGATGGCGCACAGTGCGCGCAAATGCCTGACCTCAAGCTCCATGACCCGAGGGTAGGCCGGTTCCCGCGGACCGCACCAGCCACCGATAGCCCCCCGAATCCCGCCATTCTCACGCTGATTGGGCTGTCGAAATCTTCCCGATAGGTCCGCGCTATCGGGGAGTGACATCATCCGCCGGGCACTTGTGCTCCCGCAGACTCCGGTTCGAAAGACCCCCCACCGCACCGGACGAGTAGGAGCTCCCCCACATGCGCCACTCCCGTAAGGCCATGCTGGCCACGACCGTCGGCCTCGGCCTCGCCGCCACCCTTGGTGTCGTCCCCACCGCCACCGCCGCGCCCGCCCCCGTCGGCAACGCCGTGAGCTACGCCGCGTACGAGCGTTCGCCGGAGAACGAGGCCGCCAACTCCGCCTTCTTCGAGGCCGTGCAGCGCTCGGTCGCCGAGCAGCGCGCCGCCAATCCCGGCATCCTGGCCGTGACCGTCACGTACAACACCCGTAACGCCCCCAGCTTCCGGACCCAGATAGCCCGTTCCACGCAGATCTGGAACAGCTCGGTGTCCAACGTCAAGCTGCAGGAGGTGTCCTCGGGCGGGAACTTCTCGTACCGCGAGGGGAACGACTCACGCGGCTCGTACGCGAGCACGGACGGGCACGGCCGGGGTTACATCTTCCTGGACTACCGGCAGAACCAGCAGTACAACTCCACCCGGGTGACGGCGCACGAGACCGGCCACGTGCTGGGTCTGCCGGACCACTACTCGGGCCCGTGCAGCGAGCTGATGTCGGGTGGCGGCCCGGGCACCTCGTGCACGAACGCCACGCCGAACTCCGCCGAGCGGTCGCGCGTCAACCAGCTCTGGGCCAACGGCTTCGCCTCGGGCCTGGGCGCGAAGGACCTCGCCACCAAGGGCTGAGTCACCGTTCCCCGGGCTCCGAGTAGGCAGGGCAGTCGGGGTTCCGGCAGGGACCCCGACCCCACACCGGAATGAAGATCCCGAGGGACTTGCGCCGCCTGATCACTGTGTCGACGCGGCGCCCGCACGCCGGGCACGTCTGCTGTTCGTGCCCGGCCTGCGGGGCCACCGTCTCGTGCGCGTGGTGCTGCTGTTCACCGGCCATACCTCCACGGTATGCCGGTTTCTCCGCGTTCGACGGATCAGCGCTTGCGCGCGTAGGTGGTCACGACCTGTCCGCCGCCGAAGGCCTTGACCCCGGTCAGCTCCAGGTCGCGCCGGGCGAAGCCGGCCCGCGTGAGGGGAATCCCGCTCCCGGTGAGGACCGGGTAGGTCTTGATCACGAACTCGTCGATCTCTTCGACCAGCTGGGCGGCCAGGTCCGCGCCTCCGCAGAGGTAGATGCCGAGCCCGTCCTGAGCCTTCAGTTCCCGCACCCGGGCCGCCACGTCCCCGCTGATCAGCTCGACCGCCGGGTCGAGCGTGACCGCGATCGAGCGCGAGACCACGTACTGCTTCAGGTGGGCGTACGGGCTGGTGACGCCCATCTTGAGACCCGGATCGTAGGTGCCGCGCCCCATGACGACCGCGTCGAAGTGCCGGGCCGTCGAGATGTCGACACCCAGCATCTCGTGGGCGTGGGTCGGAAGGGTCTCGGGGTACTCGGTCGTGAGGTGTCCGAGGTACTCGGGGTCCAGGTAGTCGTTGAAGAAGTCGCCGTCCCCGTCCGGGTCCGCCATGAACCCGTCGATCGAAGTGGCGATGAGGTACGTGAGCTTGCGCAAGCGATTCTCTTTCACTGGACAGCGCCACCACACCGGGGCACGCCGCCTAAAGTACTTCGCCTGCAGTGGTGACGCAAGGGCGCGTCTTCCCGGAGTCCGGACCGCGGCCTTCAGCCGCGCGGCTTGCGCCACATCGGCCACATCAGCGGCCCGTCCGGAAGCCGGACCGCCTCTCCCGTGAGCTCCCAGCCGAGCCGCTCGTACAGCCCCTTGCTGCGCTCGCTGCTCGCCTCCAGGTACGCCGGCACGCCCTCGCGGTCGCAGCGCTCCAGCACCGGCGCGATCAGCTCGCTGCCGAGCCCCTGCCCCTGCCGGCCCGGGGCGACCGCGATCATCAGCAGATACTCGTGCTCCTCGGCCGTCGGGTGCACCGCGCCCGTGAGGCGCCCGACCAGCTCGCACCGCTCGTTGTCCGGGTCCGCCACGGCCCGCATCCTCGCCGGCACCTCGTCCTCACCCTCGGGAACGCCCGCCGGGATCCGCAGCCACAGGGCGGCCGCCGAGCCGTCCACGGCGTAGTCGATCCGGCCCTCCTCCAGCGCCACGTCCACGAAGACGCCCAGGAACCTCCCGTGCACCGCGGCCCGGTGCTCCGGGTCCGGGAAGACCCAGCTGCTCACCGGGTCGGTGCGGAAGGCCTCGTCGAGCAGCCGCGCCACCGCGTCCCGGTCCGACTGATCCGCCTGACGTATCTCCAGCGCCACTGGTCACACCCTTCACTCACATGTCAACGACCGTGAGTGATCCTAGAGTTGGCGCGGACATACGGTAAGGCCCGTTCCGGCACCGTGCGGTACCGGAACAGGCCTCGCCCCCTCGCCCCCTCGCTTCCTCGCTTCCTCCGTCCCTCGCCCCCTCGCGCCCCTTCGCCTCCCTCGGGCACCCGGGATCTACTGGCTCCCCCGCACGCTCACCTCGTACGGCGCGTCACGAACTCCGCGAGCGCCAGCAGCCCGCCCGCCGCCCCGAGGTCCGGAACGGCCCGGGACAGCTGCTGCACCGCCCGCCCCATCCGGTCCGCGGCCTGCGCCTGCGCCCAGTCGCGCCCGCCGGCCCGGTCCACCGCCTCGGCCGCCCGGGCTACGTCGTCCCCGGCCATGGGGCCGGCGTACAGCTCGGCCAGCTCCTTCCCCGCCGCGGTGCCCGAGGTGAGGGCGGCCACGACCGGGAGGGACTTCTTGCGGGCGATCAGGTCGGCACCGGCGGGCTTGCCGGTGTGCCCCGGATCCCCCCAGATGCCGATCAGGTCGTCGATCAGCTGGAAGGCCAGCCCGGCCTCCCTCCCGAAGGCGTCCATGGCGTCGACCTCGTCCGGGCCGGCCCCCGCGTAGAGGGCGCCCAGCGCGCACGCGCAGCCCAGTAGGGCCCCGGTCTTGGCCGTGGCCATGGCCAGGCACTCGTCCAGCGAGACCTGCGGACGCCGCTCGAAGGCGCAGTCCGCCTGCTGACCCGCGCACAGCTCGATGACGCAGGCCGCGAGCCGGGCCGAGGCCGCCGCGGCGGCCGGGTGCGGATCCTCCGCGAGCAGCCGCAGCGCGAGCGCCATCATCGCGTCTCCCGTGATGATGGCGTCCGGCGTCCCGAAGACGGTCCAGGCCGTGGGCCGGCCGCGCCGCCGGACGTCCTTGTCGATGATGTCGTCGTGCAGCAGCGTGAAGTTGTGCGCCAGCTCCACCGCCGCCGCCGCCCGTACGGCCTCTTCCACCGGGCCGGCCCCGCAGCCGCGCAGGGCCTGAGCGGCCGCCAGTACCAGGGCCGGCCGGATGGCCTTCCCGGCCCCGCCGGCGGCAGGGCTGCCGTCCTCGTGCTCCCAGCCGAAGTGGTACATCGCCACGCGCCGCATCGAGCCCGGCAGGCTCTCGACCGTGCGGCGCAGCTGCGGGTCGACCGCTTCTCTCGTCCGTTCCAGCAGGGCCGCGGCGTCCTGGCCCTCACCGGTCGCGATGGCGTTCACGGCGGTCAGCGCCAGCGGCCGATCTCGACGTTCTCCAGCACGCCGAGCGCGTCCGGCACCAGCACCGCGGCGGAGAAGTAGGCGGTGACCAGGTAGGAGATGATCGCCTGTTCGCTGATGCCCATGAAGCGGACCGACAGGCTCGGCTCGATCTCGTCCGGGATGCCCGGCTGGTGCAGGCCGATCACGCCCTGCTCGTCCTCGCCGGTGCGCATGCACAGGATGGACGTGGTGCGGGCGTCGCTGATCGGGATCTTGTTGCTCGGGAAGATCGGCACCCCACGCCAGGACGGCACCCGGTTGCCGCCGATGTCCACCGACTCCGGATAGATCCCGCGCTTGTTGCACTCGCGGCCGAAGGCGGCGATCGCCTTGGGGTGCGCCAGGAACAGCTTGGAGCCGCGCCGCATGCTGAGCAGCTGGTCCATGTCGTCGGGGCTGGGCGCGCCGTCGTGCGGCTGGATGCGCTGGTCGTAGTCGGCGTTGTGGAGCAGGCCGAAGTCGCGGTTGTTGAGCATCTCGTGCTCCTGGCGCTCGCGCAGCGCCTCGACCGTGAGCCGCAACTGCTGCTCGGTCTGGTTCATCGGGTGGTTGTAGAGGTCGGCGACGCGGCTGTGCACCCGCAGGACCGTTTGCGCGATGGAGAGTTCGTACTCGCGCGGCCGGGCCTCGTAATCCACGAAGGTGCCGGGGAGGACGGCCTCACCCCGGTGGCCCGCGGAGAGCTCGATCGCGGCCTCGCCGTATTTGTTGGTCTCCCGGTCGGGCCGGGTCCGTACGTCCTCCACATGCTCGCGCAGCGACTCGACGCGGTCCGCGAGGAGCTGGAAGTCCTGGCGGGACAGGACGAGCACGGTGCCGGAGGTGGCCGCTCGGGCGGTGTACTCCCAAATCGATTCTTCATCGACGAGGGAGTCGTCGCCGAAGTACGCGCCGTCGGCGACGGTCCCCAGGACGGCGTCCTCACCGTAGGGGCCGGGCCCGATCTGCTCGATACGGCCGTGGGCGAGCAGGAAGACCTGGTCGGCGGGGCTGCCGAAGGAGGTCAGCTCGTGGCCGGCCTCGAAGTCGATCTGCCGGCACCGCTGGGCGAGTTCACCGAGGACATCGAGGTCCTCGTAGTCGCGCAGCAGCGGGAGCTCGCCGAGCTCGGCCGGGATCACCTGGACCTGGGTGCCGGTCTTGACGAACTCCACGACGCCGTTGCCGACCGAGTAGCTCAGCCTGCGGTTGACCCGGTACGTGCCACCCTGCACCGACACCCACGGCAGCATCTTCAGGAGCCACCGTGAGGTGATCTCCTGCATCTGCGGCGCGGACTTGGTCGTGGTTGCCAAGTTCCGTGCGGCCGTCGTCCCAAGACTGCGCTGCGGCGTCTGGGCCTCGGGCTCGGAACCTGCCTGGACCGACATGTCTTTCCCTTTCGATCACTCCATGGATCTGCGGGTGCAGCTTTTCACTACGGAACGTGGTGGGACCATTACACAAAAGGGTGGGACTACTCCGTCCGGGTCCAGGGCACCCTTTGGGGTCGCCCACCTCCCCCATGAGCCACGTCAGCCCCATTCACCCCATCCGTTTCGGCCACGGAGGGGACTCGCGAGGGGGTAATTTGCATCCGACATGCAAGTTTCTCTACGGTGACCCCATGCGGCTGACCCGATTCACCGACCTGGCACTGCGCGTCCTGATGCGCCTGGCCGTGGAGGAAACGGACCTCCCGACCACCCGTGAGGTGGCGGCGACCATGGAGGTCCCCTACACGCACACCGCCAAAGTGGTCGCCAGGCTGCAGCATCTCGGCCTGGTCGAGGCCCGGCGCGGCCGGGGCGGCGGGCTCGCCCTGACCGCCGCCGGGCGCGCCGCGCCGGTCGGCGCGGTGGTGCGCGAGCTGGAGGGCGAGGGCGACGTCGTGGACTGCGACGGGACCACCCCCTGCCCGCTGCGCGGCGCCTGCGTACTGCGCGGCGCCCTGCGCCGGGCCCAGGAGGCCTTCTTCGCAGCACTGGACCCGCTCACGGTGAACGACCTGGTGGCATCCCCGACAGGACCTCTCCTGCTGGGCATTTCGAGCAGGGCGCCGGCCGGGTCCGGGGGCCCCTGACCTCTCGGCCCGGATGGCCGGTTACCGCCGCCCCTCACCCACCACCGACCCGCCTGGGCCGACCCCGGCGGGAGCCCGAACAGAAGTCCGCCCCCGGCGGTCCTCTGCGATCAAAAATACGCATCTTAGATGCAAATTCAAGCAGTCACGTCCATCACATCGAGGAGTTCCACATGCTGTCCGAGAAGTCGAGCGCGACCGTACGAGCCACCCTGCCCGCCGTGGGGGCGGCGATCGGCGACATAGCCGAGCTCTTCTACACCAAGCTCTTCGCGGCCCACCCGGCACTGATCCGCGATCTCTTCAACCGGGGCAACCAGCGGTCCGGCCTCCAGCAGCAGGCCCTCGCGGGCTCCATCGCCGCCTTCGCGACCCACCTCCTCGCCCACCCTGACACCCGCCCCGACGTGATGCTCGGCCGCATCGCCCACAAGCACGCCAGCCTCGGCGTCACCCCCGAGCAGTACGCGGTCGTCCACGAGCACCTCTTCGCGGCGATCGCCGAGGTCCTCGGTGAGGCCGTCACCGCCGAGGTCGCCGGGGCCTGGGACGAGGTCTACTGGCTGATGGCGAACGCCCTGATCACCCTGGAGGAACGGCTCTACGCCGAGCAGCGGGTGGTCGCCGGTGACGTGTGGCGCGAGTGGACCGTCACCGGCCGCGTGGAGGAGACCGCAGACTGCGCCACCTTCCGGATCGCCCCCGCGGACGGTGCCCCCGCGCCCGCCCACCGGGCCGGCCAGTACGTCTCGGTCCAGGTCGAACTCCCGGACGGCGCCCGCCAGATCCGCCAGTACAGCCTCATCACCTCCCCCGGCTCCCCGGTGCGCGCGATCACCGTCAAGCGGGTTCACGGGGCGGCCGCCGCGGGCCCCGACGGCGAGGTCTCCAACCACCTGCACGCCCGGGTCCGGACCGGTGACACCCTGCGGGTCTCGGCCCCGTACGGCGACCTGGTCCTGGCGGACCCGGCCGCCCCGGTGCTGCTCGCCTCGGCCGGCATCGGCTGCACCCCGATGCTCTCGATGCTGGAGCACCTGGCCGACACCGGGCACACCGCCCCGGTGACCGTGCTGCACGCCGACCGCTCCCCCGCCGACCACCCGCTGCGGGGCGACCACCAGGCGCTGACCCACAAACTGGCCGACGCCTCGGCCCGGTTCTGGTACGAGGAGGCGGCGGAGCCGGGCGACGGCGAGGGCCGCATGGACCTCTCGACCGTCCCCCTCGCCCCGGGCACCCGGGCCTACCTGTGCGGGCCGCTCCCCTTCATGAGGTCCGTGCGTGAACAGCTGATCGCCAAGGGACTGCCGGCCGCCGACATCCACTACGAGGTCTTCGGCCCGGACATGTGGCTCGCATCGGCCTGATCGTGGCCGGATCGGCTCGCTCACCGTACGAACGCACTAGCCGTGGAAGGACCGCCTCCGCTAAACCGGAGGGTGACGATACGGACACACAGGGTGTCCGTCGCGCCCGCAACGAAGGAGGCGGCCATGGCCGCACCCATGTCCGCGGACCGTTTCATCAAAGCACTGCGTAACGAGGGCCTGACCGTGGTCGAGGTCGGCGCCTGGCGCACCCACAACCGCAACCACAAGGGCCCCTGGGGGCCGGTGCACGGCGTGATGATCCACCACACCGTCACCCGCGGCACCCCGTACACCGTCGAGCTCTGCCGGGAGGGCCACAGCGCCCTGCCCGGCCCGCTCTGCCACGGCGTGATCGCCAAGGACGGGCGTGTCCACCTCGTGGGGTACGGCCGCGCCAACCACGCGGGGGCAGGCGACTCCGACGTCCTGGCAGCGGTGATCGCCGAGAAGCGGCTGCCGCCGGACAACGAGACGGACACCGACGGCAACCGCCACTTCTACGGCTTCGAGTGCGAGAACCTCGGCGACGGCGAAGACCCCTGGCCGGCGGTCCAGCTCGACGCCATCGCCCGCGCTTCGGCGGCCGTCTGCCGGGTCCACCGCTGGACGGCCCGCTCGGTGATCGGCCACCGCGAGTGGCAGCCGGGCAAGGTCGACCCCAGGGGCTTCACGATGGACGCCATGCGCGCCCGCATCGGCGAGCGCCTGAAGTAGCCGGCCCCGGTCGGCGGCTCCGGGCCGTCCTCCCCGGGCCGTCGCCCCCCGGCCGCCCTCCCCGGGCCGTCCTCCCCGGCACCGCGCCGGGGACGACGACGGAGCGCCGCTACCTGCTGCGCGCGGCCATGGCGAGCGCGATCACCCATCCCACGACGGACCAGCCCAGGAACAGGTTGACCACCAGTACGGAGCCCTTGTTCGGCACCCCTCGCCCGAACGCGACAGCGGTCGGAATGAAGTAGGCCAGGACGATGACGAACAGCCCCACCACGCCGAACGGAATCGCATCACTGCTGCTGCCCATGGATCCCCCACCCCCAACGTATATGACGACCCATCATCACCGATGGCCCCTGCACGTGAAGGACCTCTCGGTGCCGGGCCGCGCGCCCGCGCGTGCCCTGGCGCGGCCAGGTGCGTGGTCAGCCCAGGTACGGCGCGGGGCGGCGCTCCAAGAAGTGTTGGAGGCGAAGGCGTTGAGTGTGGTGCATGGGCAGTACGTCGAGATCCGCCGGCGCCACGAACCGCAGTTCCGTGCTCTCGTCCGAGAGGAACAGCTCTCCGCCGCTGATGCGGGCCGTGAAGCAGACGTTGAACTGTCGCCTGATCTCGCCATCGCTGTACTCGATGATGTGCCGGGGGTCCGTGTACGTACCGACCAGTCCCGTGATCTCCACGTCGAGCCCGGTCTCCTCCTTGACCTCACGGACGGCCGTGCCGGGCAGCGAGTCGCCCAGGTCCATCCCTCCGCCGGGCAGCGCATGACAGCCCTTAACCGCTCGTTGCGACGGCACGGGCAAGTGCGCCCCACAATGGACGGGTGAATCGCCCCGCGAACGTTGACGTGCTCTTGCAGCCACGCCCGCCGTCCCCGTTGCAGGAGATCCGTGACGACAGGTTCGAGCGGTACGGCGTCCGCTTGCGGCTGAAGCGGGACGACCTGATCCACACCACCATCCCGTGGGACACGGACCTACTTGGACCAGTGGACCTGTACCCTCCCGGCAACAAGTGGCGCAAGCTCGCGCCGAATCTTCGCGCCGCCCTGAACGGTGGTCACGAGCAGCTGGTCACCTTCGGCGGGGCCTACTCGAACCACCTGCGAGCCACCGCCGCCGCCGGGCGGCTGCTCCGGCTGGCGACGGTCGGCATCGTCCGCGGGGACGAGCTCGCCGGGCGGCCCCTGAACGACTCCCTCGCCCGGTGCGCCGCCGACGGGATGCGGCTGCACTTCGTCTCCCGGTCGCAGTACCGCCGCAAGGCCGACCCGCAGGAGCTGGCCCGGCTGCTGGACTCGGCCGGCGCGGGCGGCGCGTACGTGGTCCCCGAGGGCGGCAGCAACGC
>NZ_JBSGZP010000168.1:4616-12217 GCF_053611065.1 Streptomyces sp. NPDC054840 | reverse complement strand
GGGACGGGCCGGGTCGCGCACCGCGCGGTTCCCGGCCCGTCCCGCGTCGTGCTCCCGGGGCCGGATCGCCCGTACCGGCCCCCGTCACGGCCACCCGTGTCGGGGGACCCTCGAACATCGGGCCGGATGGCCGTAGCATCCGGCCATGCCGAATGGTCAGCATGGTCAGCAGCAGCCCCCCGCCGGAGGCCAGTGGTACCCGCCGGAGTGGCCCGACCGCATCCGCGCGCTCGCGGACGGCTCGCTCGTCCCGGTGGAGCCGCGGCGCGCCGCCACCGTGATGCTCCTGCGCGACACCCCCGAAGGTCCCGCCGTGCACATGCTGCGCAGGCGGGCCTCCATGGCCTTCGCCGGGGGTGCGTACGCCTACCCGGGCGGTGGGGTCGATCCCCGCGACGAGGAGCACCAGGTCGGCTGGGCGGGTCCCTCCCGGGAGGACTGGGCGGCCCGGCTGGCAACCGATCCCCTCACCGCGCAGGCCATCGTCTGCGGGGCCGTACGGGAGACCTTCGAGGAGGCGGGCGTCCTGCTCGCCGGGCGGACCCCGGACGAGATCGTCGGTGACACCACCGGAGACGACTGGGAGGCCGACCGGCAGGCACTCGTGGCGCGGGAGCTGTCCTTCGCGGAGTTCCTCGACCGCCGCGGTCTGCGGCTGCGGTCGGACCTGCTCGGGGCCTGGGCGCGCTGGATCACCCCCGAGTTCGAGCCGCGGCGCTACGACACCTGGTTCTTCGTGGCCGCCCTCCCCGCGGGCCAGCGCACCCGCAACGCCTCCACCGAGGCCGACCGGACCGTGTGGATCCGCCCCGCCGACGCGGCCGCCGGGTACGACAAGGGTGAGCTGCTGATGATGCCGCCCACCATCTCCACGCTGCGGTCGCTGGAGCCGTACGGGAGCGCCGCGGGCGCGCTCGCCGCCGCAGCCGAGCAGGACCTCGCCCCGGTGCTGGCCCAGGCCACGCTGGAGGACGGGGAGCTGGTGCTCAGCTGGCCGGGGCACGACGAGTTCACCAAGCGCGTCCGCCCCGGACGTCCCGCAGGCCCGGCAGACCCCGGAGGCCCCGGAGGCCCCGGAGGCACCGGACGTCCCGCAGGCCCCGGAGACACCGCAGACCCCGGAGGCACCGCATGACCGACGCCGCCGCACTGCCGGGACAGCCCCGCGGAATCGTCACCTCGGGCCCCGCGACCGCCCGCGCGGTGAACGTCCTGGCTCCCAACGCCTCCGCGATGACCCTCGACGGCACCAACACCTGGCTGGTGTCCGAGCCCGGGTCCGACCTCGCCGTCGTGATCGATCCCGGCCCGCTGGACGACATACATCTGCGGGCGGTCATCGCCACCGCCGAGCAGGCGGGCAAGCGGGTCGCCCTCACCCTGCTCACCCACGGCCACCCCGACCACGCCGCGGGCGCGGGCCGCTTCGCCGAGCTCACCCGTACCAAGGTCCGCGCCCTGGACCCGGCCCTGCGCCTCGGCGACGAGGGCCTGGCGGCCGGGAACGTGGTCCGGACCGGCGGGCTGGAGCTGCGCGTGGTGGCGACCCCCGGCCACACCAGCGACTCGCTCTGCTTCCACCTGCCCGCCGACCGGGCCGTACTGACCGGCGACACCGTCCTGGGCCGCGGCACTTCCGTCGTCGCCCACCCCGACGGCCGCCTCGGCGACTACCTGGACTCCCTGCGCCGCCTGCGCTCGCTCACCGTGGACGATGGGGTGCACACCGTCCTGCCTGGCCACGGGCCGGTCCTGGAGGACGCGCAGGGCGCCGTCGAGTACTACCTGGCCCACCGCGCCCACCGGCTCGCCCAGGTCGAGACCGCCGTCGAGAACGGCTGCCTGACGCCGGAGGCGGTCGTCGCCCAGGTCTACGCGGACGTGGACCGCTCCCTGTGGCCGGCCGCGGAATGGTCCGTCCGGGCGCAGCTGGAGTACCTTCAAGATCACGGACTGATCCCGGGAGGGCCTGAATGAACACCGTGTTTCTGTTGGTCGTGCTGGTCGCGACGGCCGGATGGATCACTTCGACGGTGACCCTCCGGGTGCAGAGCCTCCAGAACAAGGCGGACCGCATGGAGCGCCGCCTGGCCCTGGTGCTGGACCACTTCGGCATCGAGGAGCCGGAACCGGCCGGGATGGACGAGGTACGCGCCCATCTCAGGGCCGACCGGCACATCTCGGCGATCAAGGAGTACCGCCGGATCACCGGCGCGGGCCTGGCCGAGGCCAAGCTGGCCGTCGACCGCCTCGCCGAGGCCGAGAAGGCCTGACCCGGTTCCGGTCCGTCGCTCAGCCCCGGCGCGGTGTCTTCGTGCCGTGTCGTGCCGTGTACTCGTCCGCCAGCCAGGGTCCGAGGTCCTCGACGTAACCGCGCAGCATCTCCGGGTCGGCGACGGGATCCAGCGCGACGGCGGCCGCCGCCGCCACCTGCGCCGCGCGCTGCGGGTAGTACATGCCGAAGATCTCGGCGGATTCGCCGAGGTCGCTGGTCCAGCCGCCCCACCGCGGCATGACCAGCGTGAAGGCGGTGCGCACCAGGCGCCGGGAGAAGAGGCGGCTCAGTTTCCGGTACTCCTGCGGGGTCGAAGCGTCCCGCACCCGCCTGCGCCATTCGGGCAGCAGTTCGGCCAGGTCGCCGTTGGTCTCGCGGGCGAGCAGGCTGTCCGGCCGGTAGCGCGGCAGGTGCTCGGCCAGGTCCGCGCCGAGCAGCGGGGTGCACAGGCAGGCGAGGAACCAGCCCAGGTCGAATCGTTCCTCCTCGCTCAGCACGGCGACCTTGTCCTGGAGGAGGATGCCGACCCCGTCGACCTCCGGGAAGTCCTCGTCGAGCCCGCGGGCGAGCACCTCGGCGGTGTCCCGGTCCTCGTCGGAGGGCTCGTGGTGCAGCACGAGCAGCAGGTCGAGGTCGGACCTCCCGGGCCGGGCCGTCCCGCGGGGCACGGACCCGTAGAGGTACGCGCTGTGCAGGCGTCGGCCGTATGCCTCGGTGGTCCGGGCCCGCGCGGCCGCCACAACCCCCTTGAACTCGCTCTGCACCCTCCCGAGGGACCCCTCCCGCTCGAAGTACCCGGACGCGTCCAGTCCTCTGTGCTCCATGACTCCACTGTGCCCGCCCCGGCCGCCGGTCCGGGGCGGCCGAGCCGGCGCCGTGCGTCGGCGGGACCGCCCCGGAGGCGGTGGGGACCGGAAGAAACACGAAGGGGCCCTGCCCGGGCGGGCAGGACCCCTTCGAACGGCTGTGGCCGGCGTCAGCGGGAGCGCTTCGCGAGGCGCTCCACGTCCAGCAGGATGACCGCACGGGCCTCCAGGCGCAGCCAGCCGCGGCCCGCGAAGTCGGCCAAGGCCTTGTTCACGGTCTCGCGCGAGGCGCCGACGAGCTGTGCGAGCTCCTCCTGCGTGAGGTCGTGCACGACATGGATGCCCTCCTCCGACTGCACGCCGAAGCGGCGCGACAGGTCGAGGAGCGCCCGTGCCACACGGCCGGGAACGTCGGAGAAGACCAGGTCGGACATCTGGTCGTTGGTCTTGCGCAGGCGGCGGGCGACGGCGCGCAGCAGCGCGGTCGCGACCTCGGGCCGGGCGTTGAGCCAGGGCTGGAGGTCACCGTGGCCGAGGCCGAGGAGCTTGACCTCGGTCAGCGCGGTGGCGGTGGCGGTACGCGGGCCCGGGTCGAAGAGCGACAGCTCGCCGATCAGCTCGCCGGGGCCGAGGACGGCCAGCATGTTCTCGCGGCCGTCGGGGGAGGTGCGGTGGAGCTTCACCTTGCCCTCGGTCACGACATACAGCCGGTCGCCGGGGTCGCCCTCGTGGAACAGGGCGTCACCGCGTGCGAGGGTCACCTCGCCCATGGAGGCGCGGAGCTCCGCGGCCTGCTCGTCATCGAGCGCCGCGAAGAGCGGGGCGCGCCGCAGAACGTCGTCCACGAGTCTCTCTCCTATGTCGACCAGCTCAGGGGACCGCTCCCCATTTTGCCGGACGGCTCAAACAGTGCGATCAATCACAAGGATGCCGGACGGACGGGCGTGCTGTGCGGCGAGAGGCCAATCGGAGTGGTGTTACCTGAGGTCCGGGCGGGTGTCAGCGGTCGGCCTTAGGCTGGCCGGGTGTCCAATAAGCCGGTGAGAGCACAGGCCAAGGGGTCCGCCGGAGTGACGGAGCCCCCAAATTCTGCCGTGGGCGAACATGTCCCAGTGAAGACGTCCGCGAGCGCTGCGGCCACCCCTGAGGGCAAAGTTTCGGCCAAGAAACCGAAGTCGGCCAAGCCGGAATCGCGCCTGGCCATGGTGCGCAGGGCGCGGCGCATCAACCGCGAACTGGCCGAGATCTATCCGTACGCCCATCCGGAGCTCGACTTCCGGAATCCCTTCGAGCTGCTCGTCGCGACGGTGCTGTCCGCGCAGACCACCGACCTGCGGGTGAATCAGACGACCCCGGCCCTCTTCGCGGCCTACCCGACCCCCGAGGACATGGCGGCCGCCGCCCCGGAAGATCTGGAGGAGCTGATCCGGCCGACCGGGTTCTTCCGGGCGAAGTCGAGGTCCCTGCTCGGCCTCTCGCAGGCCCTGCGGGACAACTTCGGCGGGGAGGTGCCGGGCCGGATCGAGGACCTGGTGACGTTGCCCGGAGTGGGCCGCAAGACGGCGAACGTGGTTCTCGGCAATGCGTTCGGCGTCCCGGGGATCACGGTGGACACCCATTTCGGCCGACTGGTGCGCCGCTGGAAACTGACCGAGCAGGAGGACCCGGAGAAGGTCGAGGCCGAGATCTGCGCGATCTTCCCGAAGAGCGAGTGGACGATGCTCTCGCACCGGGTCGTCTTCCACGGCCGCCGGATCTGCCATGCGCGCAAGCCCGCCTGCGGGGCCTGCCCGATCGCCCCGCTCTGCCCGGCGTACGGGGAGGGCGAGACCGATCCGGAGAAGGCGAAGAAGCTGCTCAAGTACGAGAAGGGCGGCAGGCCCGGCCAGCGGCTGACTCCGCCCCCGGACTACCCGGGCCTTGCCGCCCCGCCCCTGGGCGGGGACGTGGCGGCGCCGTAGGGGGTGCAGGGGGGCAGTGGGGCAGGGGAGGGCGAAGGGGGCGAGGAGGGGCAGGAAGGGGCGGGGGAAGGGAAGGGGCCGCAGGGGCGCGGGGACGTGCAGACCTGTGGACTCGGGGACTGAGGAACGAATCGGTACCCGGACCGCGTTTGCGGTGTGGGAGACGGCGCTTGACAGGACGACGCGGACAGAGGTGCCTATGACGCGCGGTACACGGGACGAGACCGGAACCACGGTGGGAGCCCGCGAGGGCCGCGCCCCGGCGGTCACCACCGACGGCCTGCCCGGCTGGCTCGACCCCGTGGTCGAGGCGGCCCGGTCCGTCCAGCCGGGGCAGCTGAGCCGGTTCCTGCCGCCCGAGGACGGGCGCGGGCGGCAGTCCGCCGTGCTCGTGCTCTTCGGGGAGGGCCCCCGCGGCCCCGAGCTGCTCCTGATGGAGCGCGCCGGCACCCTGCGCTCGCACGCGGGCCAGCCGTCCTTCCCGGGGGGCGCGCTGGATCCGGAAGACGGCGATCCGCACACCACCGGCCCGCTGCGTGCCGCGCTGCGCGAGGCCGAGGAGGAAACCGGACTGAATCCTTCCGGTGTTCAGCTCTTCGGCGTGCTGCCCCGGCTCTACATCCCGGTCAGCGAGTTCGTCGTGACCCCGGTCCTCGGCTGGTGGCGCGACCCCAGCCCGGTCGGAGCCGTGGACCTCGCCGAGACGGCACGGGTCTTCACGGTTCCCGTGGCCGATCTCACGGACCCCGAACACCGGGTCATGACCGTTCATCCGAGCGGTCACCTGGGGCCGGGATTCACCGTCGAATCGGCTCTGGTCTGGGGATTCACCGCCGGAGTGATCGACCGGATCCTGCACTTCGCGGGCTGGGAGCGTCCGTGGGACCGCTCACGCCAGGTCCCGCTCGACTGGCGCGCATGAGACGGTGGCCCACGTGAACGTGCTGGACATCCTGTTGCTGCTCGCCGCCGTATGGTTCGCGATCGTCGGCTACCGCCAGGGGTTCGTCGTCGGCATCCTGTCGGTGATCGGCTTCCTCGGCGGTGGTCTCATCGCCGTGTCCCTGCTCCCGCTGGTCTGGGACCGGGTGACGGACAACGGCACCCAGGTGTCCACCACGGTCGTCGTGATCTCCGTGGTCGTGATCATCGTCTGCGCCTCGATCGGCCAGGCCCTGACCACCCACCTCGGGAGCAAACTTCGCCGCCAGATCACCTGGTCACCGGCGCGCGCGCTCGACGCGACCGGCGGAGCCCTGGTCAACGTGGTCGCGATGCTGCTGGTGGCCTGGCTCATCGGTTCCGCGCTCGCCGGTACCTCGCTCCCCACCCTGGGCAAGGAGGTCCGCAACTCCAAGGTCCTCCTCGGCGTGTCGCAGGTGCTGCCCGAGCAGGCGAACACATGGTTCTCCGACTTCAGCTCCACTCTCGCGCGCAACGGCTTCCCCCAGGTGTTCAGCCCGTTCTCCAACGAGCCCATCACCGAGGTGCAGGCGCCCGACCCGACGCTCGCCAGCAGCCCCGTCGCCGAGGTCGCGAAGCGCTCGATCGTTAAGGTCGTCGGCACCGCGCCCAGCTGCAGCAAGGTGCTGGAGGGCACGGGCTTCGTCTTCGCGCCCGGCAAGGTGATGACCAACGCCCACGTGGTCGGCGGGGTCAGCGAGCCGACCGTGCAGATCGGCGGCGAGGGCAAGCTGTACGACGCCAAGGTCGTGCTCTACGACTGGGCGCGCGACATCGCCGTCCTGGACGTGCCGAAGCTGAAGGCCCCGGTGCTGGAGTTCTCCGAGAGGGACGCGACGAGCGGCAACGACGCGATCGTCGCCGGCTTCCCGGAGAACGGCGGGTACGACGTCCGGTCGGCCCGTGTCCGCGGGCGGATCAACGCCAACGGCCCGGACATCTACCACCGGGGTACCGTCCGACGGGACGTCTACTCGCTGTTCGCGACGGTCCGCCAGGGCAACTCCGGCGGCCCGCTGCTGACGCCCGACGGCAAGGTGTACGGAGTCGTCTTCGCGAAGTCCCTCGACGATCCCAACACCGGTTACGTGCTGACGGTGGACGAGATCCGCGACGACATCCGGGTCGGCAAGGACGCCGTACGCCGGGTCGACAGCCAGGGCTGCGCCCTCTGAACCGACGCTCCGACGGGTCCCTACGTCCGCGGATGACGCAGGCGCGCGGAGACCCAGCGGGCCCGTCGGCGCAGGATGAGCGGAATCCCGAGGCGGGGGTCGTGGCCGTGCCGGCCGGCCCTCTCGTGCGTGCCCGGCGTAGCTGCCGGGCGGCGTTCGTGCGCGGTGTCACCGTAGTCGTGCGTCCAGCTCATACTCCGAGCTCTGCCCGTGCCCCAAGGTCCGTAATCCCGTCCGGGGCGGCCAATTGGCCTATGCGCCAGGCAATTGAATGCTCGTACGACAAGCGCACGATCGAACTGCCGCCCGTTCAGGGGACGGTCGCCGGATCCGGCACCGTCGTGCCGGCCGTCGCGCGGCCCTTTCGGGCGGCGGCCCGGCCGGCCGTCCCGTCAGCGGTCCGGCTCGGGGTCCTTGAGCC
>NZ_JBSGZP010000168.1:0-4606 GCF_053611065.1 Streptomyces sp. NPDC054840 | reverse complement strand
GACCGGGTCCTCCTCGTGCGGGAAGTGCCCGAGCCCGTCGAACAGCCGCCAGCGGTACGGCGCTTCGACGTACTCCCCCGAACCGGCCGCGCTGCGCGTGCGCATCACCGGGTCCAGCGAACCGTGCAGATGCAGCGTCGGCACCCGCACCGGACGCTTCATCCGCCGGTTGAACTGGATTCCGTCGGGCCGCGCCATCGACCGCATCATCCAGCGGTACGGCTCGATCGAGCAGTGCGCGGTGGACGGGATGCACATGGCCCGCCGGTACACGGCCAGCTCCTCGTCCTCGGGCGGCCGCGGCCCCGACCAGTCCCGGATCAGCTCCCCTACGAGCGCCCCACCGTCGGCGACGAGCTGCCGCTCGGGAACGAACGGCCGCTGAAAGCCCCAGATGTGTGAACTCGCCCGGGTCTGACCGAAGTCCGACAGCATCGCCGAGCGCCAGCGGCGCGGATGCGGCATGGAGGAGACCACGAGTCGGCGCACCAGCTTGGGCCGCATCACGGCCGCCGTCCAGGCGAGGTACCCGCCCAGGTCGTGCCCGACGAGCGCGGCGTCCGGCTCGCCGAGGGACCGTACGACTCCGGTGATGTCGAGCGCCAGGTTGGCGGGGTCGTAGCCGCGCGGGGTGCGGTCGCTGCCGCCCACCCCGCGCAGGTCCATCGCGACCGCCCGGTATCCGGCGTCGGCGAGCGCGGTCATCTGGTGCCGCCAGGTCCACCAGAACTGCGGGAAGCCGTGGAGCAGCAGCACCAGCGGCCCGTCACCGAGCTCGGCGACGTGGAAGCGGGCGCCGTTCGCGGCGACGTCCCGGTGCGTCACCGCCCGCCCGCCGGGGAGGTCGAGCCGTACCGCCGTGGCAGCTGTGGGAGGAACGCTGGAGTCCGGCGTGGGCGCTGTCATGAGGACGAGCGTGCCACACCCACAGCCTTGTCACTCACCGGCCGCGGATGCGGCTTGACGGTCCCGACCAGCGCGGCGGTCTGCTTGACGGAGGCGAGGGACTTCTCCGGCGGCTTGACCTGCCTGAACTTGACCCAGGCGATCAGCCCGACCACGCCCGCGAGCAGCCAGAACACCCCGGCGACGATGAGGAAGCACCACGCCAGGCCGAGCCCGGAGGTGCGAATCCAGTACGCCAGGGCGAAGCTCAGCATCGGAACGGAGGCGAGCCCGAACACTCCGGCGGCGATCGCGGCGCCGCTGCCGATCCCGGCGCGCTTGACGTCCTGCCTGATCTCCACCTTGGCGAGGGCGATCTCGTCGTGCACCAGTGCGGACATCTCGGCGGTGGCCGAGGCGACCAGCTGGCCGAGTGTGAGCTCGGCTCCCCGCGCCTCTTGGTCCACTGCGCTCATCGCTCTCTCCCTCTGTCGTCTGCTGCCGGGCGGCGCGGCTGTCCTGCGTCGTCAGTCAGATCATGCCGGACGGTCGCCGTCGGTGGTGGATCCGGCTGCGCCTCGAGACGCGGTGGCGGCCTCGTTCTCGGCCTTGCGGCGGTGTTCCGCGGCCTTGTCCTCGTAGATCTTGGCCATCCGCAGGTGGTACTCGGGGTTGTGCTCCTCGTAGATGTCCGGGATGCCGTCGTGGTCCTCGTCGCGCTCCTCGGCGTCGGTGAGCGCCCGGTACCTGCGGTCGCGGAGCTTGAGCAGGACGCACGCGATCACGGCGGCGATCAGGGAGCCGATCAGGACGGCCGCCTTGACCTCGTCGGTGAGGACCGCGTCGTCGGCGAAGGCGAGTTCACCGATCAGGAGGGAGACGGTGAAGCCGATGCCGGCGAGCGCGGCCACGGCGAGTACGTCGGGCCAGGCGAGGTCCTCGTTCAGCTCGGCCTTGGTGAAGCGGGCGGCCAGCCAGGTGCCGCCGAAGATGCCCACCGTCTTGCCGATGACGAGTCCGAGCACCACGCCGAGGGTCTCGGGACGGGTGAAGACCTGGGCGATGGCCTTGTCGGAGAGGGAGACACCGGCGGAGAAGAGGGCGAAGAGGGGGACGGCGAGACCGGCCGACACGGGCCGGGCCAGGTGCTCGATGTGCTCGCCGGGCGAGTGCCGCTCGCCGCCGCGGCGGGTGCAGCGGAGCATCAGGCCCATGGCGACGCCGGCGATGGTGGCGTGGACGCCGCTGTTGTACATCAGGCCCCAGACGACCAGGGCGAGCGGGACGTAGATGTACCAGCCGCGGACCTCCATCCGGAGCAGGAACCAGAAGAGGACCAGGCCCACGACCGCGCCGCCGAGCGCCAGGAAGTCGATCTCGCTGGTGAAGAACACCGCGATGATCAGGATGGCGAACAGGTCGTCGACGACCGCGAGGGTCAGCAGGAAGGCGCGCAGGGCCGACGGCAGCGAGGTGCCGATGACGGCGAGGACGGCGAGCGCGAAGGCGATGTCGGTGGCGGTCGGGACGGCCCAGCCGTCCGTGGAGCCATGGCCCAGGATGTTGACGAGCACGTAGACCAACGCGGGTACGGCCATGCCGCACAGGGCGGCGATCACCGGCAGCGCGGCCGCCCGGGCATCGCGCAGATCGCCCGCGACGAGCTCGCGCTTGAGCTCGATGCCGGCGACGAAGAAGAAGATGGCGAGGAGTCCGTCGGCCGCCCAGTGCTGGAGCGAGAGGTCCAGGCCGAGGGAGGCGGGGCCGATGTGGAAGGACCGGACGCTGGTGTAGCTCTCGGAGATGGCGGAAATGTTCGCCCACAGGAGAGCGGCGATCGCGGCCACGAGGAGCAGCACGCCGCCGACGGTCTCGGCGCGCAGCGCATCGCCGACGAAGCGGAGCTCGGGCAGTGAGAGGCGGCCGAGCAGCTTGGGGCTCTTGTGGTCGGTGGGGCTGGGCGCGGCCACGAGGGACACCTCCGTGGGTCGGTTGGACGGCATGGCGAAGCTCATTGCCGACCAGACTTCCCGGCGCACCTTGTGATCTTTCTTTACGCTTTGAATACTTTACAGGGCGTGCGCGAGGACGTATCCGGCGATCATCACTTTAAGTGCCGAAGGGGCACCCGGCGCGGCGCGCCGGATACCCCTTCAGGTGTGTCTCGGTGGTTCTCGGTGTATCTCGGGCGGTGCGCCCCAGCCCGTGGCTCAGTCCTCGCTGCCGGCGGCCGGGAGCTTGCTCTGGATCAGGTCCATGACCGAGGAGTCGGCGAGGGTGGTGACGTCACCGACTGCGCGGTTCTCCGCCACGTCACGCAGCAGACGGCGCATGATCTTGCCCGAGCGGGTCTTCGGCAGCTCCTGGACCGGCAGGATCCGCTTCGGCTTGGCGATCGGGCCCAGCGTGCTGCCCACGTGGTTGCGCAGGTCCGTGACCAGGTTCTCGGTCTCGGAGGCGCTGCCTCGCAGGATGACGAAGGCCACGATGGCCTGCCCGGTGGTCTCGTCGTTGGCGCCGACCACGGCCGCCTCGGCGACCGACGGGTGCGAGACGAGCGCCGATTCGACCTCGGTGGTCGAGATGTTGTGGCCGGACACCAGCATCACGTCGTCGACCCGGCCGAGCAGCCAGATGTCGCCGTCGTCGTCCTTCTTGGCGCCGTCGCCCGCGAAGTACTTGCCCTCGAAGCGCGACCAGTAGGTGTCGATGAACCGCTGGTCGTCGCCCCAGATGGTGCGCAGCATCGACGGCCACGGCTCGGTGAGGACCAGGTAGCCGCCCCCGCCGTTCGGGACCTCGTGCGCCTCGTCGTCCACGACGGTGGCGGAGATTCCGGGCAGGGCGCGCTGGGCGGAGCCCGGCTTGGTGGCGGTGACGCCCGGCAGCGGGGAGATCATCATCGCGCCGGTCTCGGTCTGCCACCAGGTGTCCACGATCGGGCAGCGGTCGCCGCCGATGTGCTTGCGGTACCAGATCCAGGCCTCGGGGTTGATCGGCTCGCCGACCGAGCCCAGCACGCGCAGGCTCGACAGGTCGAACTTCGCGGGGATGTCGTCGCCCCACTTCATGAACGTACGGATGGCCGTGGGCGCGGTGTAGAGGATGGTGACGCCGTACTTCTGGACGACCTCCCAGAACCGGCCCTGGTGCGGGGTGTCGGGGGTGCCCTCGTACATCACCTGGGTGGCGCCGTTCGCGAGCGGCCCGTAGACGATGTAGGAGTGCCCGGTCACCCAGCCGATGTCGGCGGTGCACCAGTAGACGTCGGTCTCCGGCTTCAGGTCGAAGACCGCGTGGTGGGTGTACGCGGCCTGCGTGAGGTAGCCGCCGGAGGTGTGCAGGATGCCCTTCGGCTTCCCCGTGGTCCCCGAGGTGTACAGGATGAAGAGCGGGTGCTCGGCGTCGAACGGCTGCGGGGTGTGCTCGGCGGACTGCCGGCCGACCGCCTCGTGCCACCAGACGTCACGGCCCTCGGTGAAGGCGGTGTCCTGGCCGGTGCGGCGCACGACGAGCACGTGCTCGACTTGCGGACACTTGGCGACGGCCTCGTCGATGGCGGGCTTCAGGGCGGTGGGCTTGCCGCGGCGGTAGCCGCCGTCGGCGGTGATGACCAGCTTGGCGTCGGCGTCCTGGATGCGGGAGGCGACGGCGTCGGCGGAGAAGCCGCCGAAGACCACGGAGTGCGCGGCGCCGACGCGGGCGCACGCGAGCATCGCGA
>NZ_JBSGZP010000167.1:0-12266 GCF_053611065.1 Streptomyces sp. NPDC054840 | reverse complement strand
GTGTTTCACGTGAAACACCGGGCCCGGTCATTCGTACGTCAACGCTGATGTTTCACGTGAAACGGCGTTCGCCCCGGGCCAGGAGCACGGCGGTCGCGGCGTAGAGGGCGGACACGATGAGGATCAGGGCCACGGACCGACCGTCGGCGGGGAGCATCAGGGAGGCCACCGCCGCCGCGCCGACGAACGCGACGTTGAAGAGCACGTCGTAGACGGAGAAGACGCGGCCGCGGTAGTCGTCGTCCACCCGGGACTGCAATTCCGTATCGGTGGCGATCTTGGCGCCCTGGGTGGCGAGGCCGAGCACGAAGGCGGCGGCCAGCATCGGTCCCGGGGCGAAGAACAGTCCGAGGGCCGGTACCAGGACCGCGGCGCCCGCGGAGCAGGCGGTGATCCAGCCGAGCGGGCCCAGCCGGCCCACCAGCCCGGGGGTCACCACGGCGGCGGCGAAAAATCCGGCCCCGGAAACGCCGACGGCGATGCCCAGCAGGGCCAGCCCGTCGGACTCGTTGTCCGACCAGGCGTAGCGGCAGAGCATCAGCAGCATCACGAACAGGGCCCCGTAGCAGAACCGCATCATGGTCATCGCGACGAGCGCCCGGGCCGCCTCGCGGCGGGAGGCGAGGTGGCGCAGGCCCTCGGCCATCCCCCGCACCGTGAGGGCTACCCCTTCGGCGAGAGAGGGATGGGCCCGGCCGGCGGGGTGGTCCGGCCCGAGGAGGCCGATGGCGAGCTGCAGGGAGACCAGGGCCGCGGACAGGTAGAGCCCGGCGCCCAGGAGCACCACGAGGGCGTTGGAGTCTGAGGCCAGCAGCCGGACGAGAAAGGCCAGCCCTCCGCCCGCCACCGCCGCGAGGGTACCGGCGGTGGGGGAGAGAGCGTTCGCGGTGACCAGCTGATCGGGACCGACGACATGGGGCAGCGAGGCGGCGAGCCCGGACAGCACGAAGCGGTTGACGGCGGTCACGGACAGAGCCGAGGCGTAGAACAGCCAGTCGGGCACCTGAGCGACGATCAGCATCCCGGTGACGCAGGCGAGGAAGGCCCGCAGGAGATTGCCGTAGAGAAAGACCTGGCGGCGCCGCCAGCGGTCGAGCAGCACCCCGGCGAAGGGACCGATCGCCGAATAGGGCAGCAGCAGTACCGCCATGGCCGAGGCGATGGCCGCCGGGGAGGTCTGCTTCTCCGGGGAGAAGATGACGTAGGTGGCAAGTGCGACCTGGTAGACGCCGTCCGCGGCTTGGGAGAACAGCCGTACGGCGAGCAGGTTGCGGAAATCCCTCAGGCGCAGGAGTACGCGCAGATCACGTACGACAGGCATGAGGGCAAGGGTCACATACGCGGAGGGTCCCCGGGCACATTGCCCGGGGACCCTCCGCGGAAGAACTGCCGAAGTCCAGGTGTCGTGACGACCCTTGGGTTCGGTTAGCGCTCGACCTCGCCCTTGATGAACTTCTCGACGTTGACCAGGGCCTCGTCGTCGAAGTACTGCACCGGCGGGGACTTCATGAAGTAGCTGGACGCCGACAGGATCGGGCCGCCGATGCCGCGGTCCTTGGCGATCTTCGCTGCGCGCAGGGCGTCGATGATGACACCGGCCGAGTTCGGGGAGTCCCACACCTCGAGCTTGTACTCGAGGTTCAGCGGGACGTCGCCGAAGGCGCGGCCTTCTAGGCGGACGTAGGCCCACTTGCGGTCGTCGAGCCACGCGACGTAGTCGGACGGACCGATGTGGACGTTCTTCTCGCCGAGCTCACGGTCGGGGATCTGCGAGGTGACGGCCTGCGTCTTGGAGATCTTCTTCGACTCGAGGCGGTCGCGCTCGAGCATGTTCTTGAAGTCCATGTTGCCGCCGACGTTGAGCTGCATGGTGCGCTCGAGACGGACACCGCGGTCTTCGAACAGCTTCGCCATCACGCGGTGCGTGATGGTGGCGCCGACCTGCGACTTGATGTCGTCGCCGACGATCGGGACACCTGCCTCGGTGAACTTGTCGGCCCACTCCTTGGTGCCGGCGATGAAGACCGGGAGGGCGTTGACGAAGGCGACCTTGGCGTCGATGGCGCACTGGGCGTAGAACTTCGCCGCGTCCTCGGAACCGACGGGCAGGTAGCAGATCAGGACGTCGACCTCGCGGTCCTTGAGGACCTGGACCACGTCGACCGGAGTCTCGGCGGACTCCTCGATCGTCATGCGGTAGTACTTGCCCAGGCCGTCGTAGGTGTGGCCGCGCTGGACCGTCACACCGGCGTTCGGGACGTCGCAGATCTTGATGGTGTTGTTCTCGCTGGCGCCGATGGCGTCCGAAAGGTCG
Organism: Streptomyces sp. NPDC054840; assembly: GCF_053611065.1. Taxonomy (NCBI): domain Bacteria; kingdom Bacillati; phylum Actinomycetota; class Actinomycetes; order Kitasatosporales; family Streptomycetaceae; genus Streptomyces; species Streptomyces sp. NPDC054840. The sequence continues at coordinate 9,952 of NZ_JBSGZP010000167.1, read as the reverse complement.
AGGCCGACCTTCTTCGCGTCGACGTCGAACGCGGCGACGAACTCGATGTCACGCACGTGGTAGTCGCCGAACTGGACGTGCATCAGACCGGGGACCTTGGCCGCCGGGTCGGCGTCCTTGTAGTACTCGACGCCCTGCACCAGCGAGGCGGCGCAGTTGCCTACGCCGACGATGGCTACGCGAACCGAACCCATTCCGGTTGCTCCCTGTTTGTTCTCGGACGAGGTCTGCGAGATGCAGGCCTCATTTTTCAGTTTCGTCGGACGGACCGGATCGTCTCCGATCCCGTCCCGCCCGCTCACTCTCGATGAGCTCGTTCAGCCAGCGCACTTCGCGCTCCACCGACTCCATGCCGTGCCGCTGCAGCTCGAGCGTGTAGTCGTCGAGGCGCTCCCGCGTCCGGGCGATCGAGGCGCGCATCTTCTCCAGCCGCTCCTCCAGCCGGCTGCGGCGGCCCTCCAGCACCCGCATGCGGACGTCTCGTTCGGTCTGGCCGAAGAAGGCGAAGCGGGCGGCGAAGGACTCGTCCTCCCAGGTGTCCGGGCCCGTGTGGGAGAGCAGCTCCTCGAAGTGCTCCTTACCCGCGGCCGTCAACCGGTAGACGATCTTGGCGCGGCGCCCTGCGAGTGAAGCGGCGAGCGCGTCCTCCGGGGCGTTGCCCGGTTCCTCGATCAACCAGCCGTTGGCGACCAGCGTCTTGAGGCAGGGGTAGAGCGTCCCGTAGCTGAAGGCTCTGAACACCCCGAGCGAGGTATTGAGCCGCTTGCGCAGCTCGTAGCCGTGCATGGGGGATTCGCGAAGCAGGCCGAGGACGGCGAACTCGAGGATGCCTGAGCGTCTGCTCATCCGCCTGCCTCTCCTCCGCCCCTGACGTCTTTATACCGAGCTGATGTATCGACTCGATACATCCAGACGATAGAACGGGCCGCTCTGATCGACAAGGGGAGACGTAGTGACCGGTGTCACATCACCAATTCGCACCAGGCAGGTTGCCTGATTTGGGGTGAACTTCGGCACTGAGCGCGTTTTGAGCGTGCGTAGTCTGTGGGCCAGGACACCGGGGGGGACCGGAAATGATCTGCCGCTTCCAGGCCACTCGCCTGCCCGAGGAGTAGTCGTTCGATGAGCGAGCACCGTCGCAAACCGCCGCAGCCCGAGGGCGGTGGGCGCGCCTCAGCCCGCCGCGCCGCCCAGCCGCGCCCCGGAAGGGGCGCGGCCGGACGTGATGTCCCCACGGCGTCACACAGCGGCCCGTACGCACCGCAGCCCGCCCAGGGCAGCCGTGCCGAGACCCGCCGGTCCGCCCAGAGAGGCAGCGGCCGCGGGAGAGGAGCCGGCACAGCCACGCGCGGAACCGGGCGCCCGGACAAGCGGCTCATCAATTACCCGCGGTCCGACAGGGACGGCTGGAAGCGCTTCGTCCCGTCCTGGAAGTTCGTCTCCGGCACGGCCCTGGGCTTCTTCGCGGTCATCATCGCCGGCGCCGGCATCGGCATCGCCATGGTGAACAAGCCCGACCCGAACAAGGCGGCCGAGGCGCAGAACAACGTCTTCTACTGGTCCGACGGCACTCAGATGGTGGCGACCGGCGGTTCGATGAACCGGCAGATCGTGCCCATCTCGAGCATCCCCCGGTCGATGAGGGACGCCGTGATCGCGGCGGAGAACGAGTCCTTCGAGACGGACAAGGGCGTGGACCCGATGGGCATCGGCCGCGCCGTGTGGAACATGGCCACGGGCGGCTCCACGCAGGGCGGCTCGACCATCACCCAGCAGTACGTGAAGAACACCTACCTGGACTCCGACCAGACGCTCAAGCGGAAGGTCACCGAGCTCTTCATCGCCCTGAGGCTGGGTGTCTCCGAGGAGAAGGACACGGTCCTCGCGGGATACCTCAACACCGCCTACTACGGTCGCGACGCCTACGGAATCCAGGCCGCGGCCCGCGCCTACTTCGGCAAGGACAGCCAGGACCTGAACCCCTCCGAGTGCGCCTTCCTGGCCGCCGTGCTGAAGGGCCCCAACCTCTACAACCCGGACGGCGGCATCGGCGCCGCGGCCACCCCCGCCCTCAACGAGAAGCGGGCCCGGGAGCGCTGGTCCTGGGTACTGGACCGCGAGGTCGAGGTCGGCCGGATGGACAAGGCCGAACGGGCCAAGTTCACGGACGCGGACTTCCCCCCGCGTGTCGAGTCGGAGCAGGCCCGCGGCATGACCGGCCAGATCGGCTACCTGGTCGACACCGCCAAGGCCTATGTGATGAAGACCAAGAGCATCACCCCCGAACAGATGGCCCTGGGCGGTTTCCGCATCAGGACGACCTTCCAGAAGCCGAAGGTGGACGCCCTGGTCAAGGCGGTCGAGGACACCCGCAACGGGTTCATCGACGAGAAGGGCCGACCCGAGACGGACACCTTCGTGCAGTTCGGCGCGGCCTCCGTGGATGTGAAGAGCGGGGCCCTCGTCGCCCTGTACGGCGGCCCGGGCTGGGACCACAAGTACTTCAGCAACAACGCCAACACCAGTGGTGTCCCGGTCGGCTCGACCTGGAAGCCGTACGTGCTGGCAGCGGCCATGGAGTACGGCACCCAGAACTCCAAGGGCCAGGGCATCTCGGCCGACAGCAAGTACATGGCCAACGACCTCACCGTGATCAACAACCGTGAGGGCAGGCCCCTGCGCGACGCGTCGGGCGAGCCGTTCAAGCAGAAGAACGAGAGCCCCACCCCCTTCGGGTACGTGACCCTCAACGAGGCGATGGAGAAGTCCATCAACGTCCCGTTCGCCCAGCTCGTCTTCGATGTCGGCCACGACAAGGTCAGGGCCGTGGCCAAGTCCACGGGCATCCTGGAGGAGTCGATCAACCCGAACACCGACGCCTCCTTCGCCCTCGGTACCTCCACCCCGAGCGCCATCCGCATGGCCGACTCCTACGCCACCTTCGCCGCCTCCGGCACGCACCGCGAGCCGTTCTCCGTGACCCAGGTCGAGAAGAACGGCGAGAAGCTGTCCGGCTTCGAGGCCCCCAAGGACCAGCGGGCCATGGACAGCGCCGTCGCCGACAACATCACCAAGGTGCTGGAGAACGTCGTCGAGAACGGCACCGGCAAGAAGGTCAAGAAGCTGGGCCGGCCCGCCGCGGGCAAGACCGGTACCACGGACGAGAACAAGTCGGCGTGGTTCGTCGGCTACACCCCGGAGCTGTCGACCTCCGTGGTCCTCTTCCGCACCGACCCCAACTCGCCGGACAAGAAGCTGATCTCCATGAAGGGGGTGGGCGACATCCCCTCCCTCCACGGTGGTGACATCCCGGCCGAGATCTGGACCGAGTACATGGGCGAAGCGCTCAAGGGCCTTCCGGTGAAGCGATTCCCCGAGGCCGAGGACATCGGCGTGACCGCCGACTCCGCCGGCGCTCCCTCCCCCACGCCCTCGGCCGTCCTCTCGCCGTCCCCCTCCCCGTCGACGCTCCCGTCGAGCTCTGCGTCGCCGTCGCCGTCCCCGTCGAAGGGCGGCCGTCCGTCCTGCCCGCCGTGGAAGCTGTACTGCGACCCGGACCCCACGCGCGGGACCACCAACGGAGGCACGGACACCGGTACCACCTCCGGCACCACGTCCGGCACCAGCTCGGGGGTGATCGGCGGACCCAGCGGATCACCGTCCCCGACGCAGACCGGCAAACCGGGCCGCCCGGGCGGCATCACCGCCGGGGTCGACGGCTCCGGTACCGAGTGACCCGTAGCGCCGCTCCCTGAGCAGAGGAAGGCCGTCGCACCCACCGTGCGACGGCCTTCCCCCATGTCCGGTCCGGTACGGCAGGATGAGCCCATGACCAAGGTGCACGACGACAGCCCCGTACTGCCCACGCAGCAGGACGAGGTCGCCGCAGCCGGCAGTGAGCTCATCGGCGGCCCGCTCGGCCGCCACGCCCGCCTCGGCGGGCACTGGCTCGGGCCGGTCCGGGTCGTGGCGCTCATCGCCATCGGCATGTTCGCGCTCGGCATGGTCCAGAAGCTGCCCTGCTACGACTGGGCGTGGTTCCGGGGGGCGGGCTCGCAGTACACCCACGCCTGCTACTCCGACATCCCGCACCTGTACGCGGTACGCGGCTTCGCCGACAACCTGACGCCCTACTTCGACCGGCTCCCCGGCGACATGGAGTACCTGGAGTACCCGGTGCTCACCGGGCTCTTCATGGAGATCGCCTCCTGGCTGACCCCCGGCAGCGGCTCCATGCAGCACCGCGAACAGATGTACTGGATGGTCAACGCGGGCATGCTGATGGCCTGCGCGGCCGTCATCGCCGTGTGCGTCGCCCGCACCCACCGCCGCCGCCCCTGGGACGCCCTGCTCTTCGCCCTGGCGCCCGCCTTCGCCCTGACGGCGACGATCAACTGGGACCTGCTGGCCATCGCCCTGACCGCCGCCGCGATGCTCATGTGGTCCCGAGGCCGGACGGTCCTCTTCGGCATCCTCATCGGCCTGGCCACCGCGGCCAAGCTCTACCCCGTACTGCTGCTCGGCGCGCTGTTCGTGCTCTGCTGGCGGTCCGGGAAGTGGCGCGCCTTCGGCGCCGCGGTGCTCGGCGCGGCCGGAGCATGGCTCGTGGTCAACCTGCCGGTCATGCTCTTCGCCTGGGACGGCTGGAAGAAGTTCTACACCTTCAGCCAGGAACGGCCCATCGACTTCGGGTCGGTGTGGCTGCTGATCTCCCAGCGCTCGGGCAACTCGCTGGACGGCGCCAATACGTACGCGACCGGACTGACGCTCCTGCTGTGCGGGGCCGTCGCAATGCTCACCCTGACCGCCCCGCGCCGCCCGCGCTTCGCACAGCTGGCCTTCCTCGTCGTCGCCGTCTTCATCCTGTGCAACAAGGTCTACTCGCCTCAGTACGTGCTGTGGCTGATCCCGCTCGCCGCGCTGGCCCGGCCGCGCTGGCGGGACTTCCTGATCTGGCAGGCCGGCGAGGTCGTCTACTTCCTCGGGATCTGGTTCTACCTCGCCTACACGTCCAGCGGGGACAAGCACCAGGGCCTGCCCGTGGAGGGGTACCAGGTGGCGATCACCGCCCACCTGCTGACGACCCTGTACCTGTGCGCGGTCATCGTCCGGGACATCCTGATGCCCGAGCGGGACGTCGTACGGCGGGACGGCTCGGACGACCCCTCCGGTGGCGTCCTGGACGGCGCGGAGGACGTGTTCGTGCTGTCGGACGCGGCGAGGGCGCCGCAGTACGCGGCGCCCTCGGAGGGACAGCGGGTCGCCTGGGGCACGAACCCCCGGGACTGACCGGTCGGGATCAGGCGTCGAGCACCCGGTCGAACTGGGTGGTGGTGTGCCGCAGGTGCGCGACCAGCTCGTCGCCGACCTTCGGCTCGGTCGCGTCCGAGGGCACGAAAAGGATCGACACCTGCATGTGCGGCGGCTCCGCGAACCAGCGCTGCTTGCCCGCCCACACGAAGGGCGAAAGGTTCCGGTTGACCGTGGCCAGACCCGCCCGGGCGACGCCCTTGGCACGCGGCATCACACCGTGGAGCGCCTTGGGGGCCTCCAGACCCACCCCGTGCGAGGTACCGCCCGCGACCACGACCAGCCAGCCGTCGGAGGCGGCCTTCTGCTGGCGGTAGCCGAACCGGTCGCCCTTGGCCACGCGCGTGACGTCGAGGACCGCGCCGCGGTACTCGGTGGCCTCGTGGTCGCCCAGCCACAGCCGGGTGCCGATGCGGGCACGGAAGCGGGTCTGCGGGAACTGCTGCTGCAGCCGCGCGAGCTCCGCGGCCCGCAGGTGGCTGACGAACATGGTGTGCAGCGGCAGCCGGGCCGCGCGCAGCCGGTCCATCCAGCCGATGACCTCCTCGACGGCGTCCGAGCCGTCCGGGCGGTCGAGGGGCAGGTGCAGGGCGAAGCCCTCCAGCCGGACGTCCTCGATCGCGGCGTGCAGCTGGCCGAGGTCCTGCTCGGAGATGCCGTGACGGCGCATCGAGCTCATGCACTCGATGACCACCCTGGCTCCGACCAGCCCGCGCACCCCGTCCAGCGACGAGACCGAACGGATGACCCGGTCCGGCAGCGGCACCGGGTCCTCGCCCCGCCGGAACGGGGTGAGGACGAGCAGGTCGCCGCCGAACCAGTCCTTGATGCTGGAGGCCTCGTACGTCGTGCCCACGGCCAGGATGTCGGCGCCCATGCGGGTCGCCTCCTCGCAGAGCCGCTCGTGACCGAAGCCGTATCCGTTGCCCTTGCAGACCGGGATCAGCCCGGGGAACTGGTCCTGGATCTGCTTCTGGTGCGCACGCCAGCGCGCGGTGTCGACGTAGAGCGTGAGCGCCATGCCCGTCCGGAACCTCTCCTGAGAAGCTGCGTGGTGCAGCGGTGCTGTGTGTGCGTGTGCGGTGGGGCGGTCAGCGGCGCGACATGTAGATGTCGAGGGCCTTGTGCAGCACCTTGTTGAGCGGGAAGTCCCACTCGCCGACGTACTCCACGGCCTCGCCGCCCGTACCGACCTTGAACTGGATCAGACCGAACAAGTGGTCGTTCTCGTCCAGCGTGTCAGAGATGCCGCGCAGGTCGTAGACGCTTGCGCCGAGCGCGTACGAGTCGCGCAGCATCCGCCACTGCATCGCGTTCGAGGGGCGGACCTCGCGCTTGTGGTTGGCGGAGGCGCCGTACGAGTACCAGACGTGCTGGCCGACGGTGAGCATCGTGGCGGCGGCCAGCGGCTCTCCCTCGTGCGTGGCGATGTAGAGCCGCATCCGGTTGGGGTCCTCGGAGTTGAGGGCCGTCCACTGGCGCTGGAAGTAGCTGAGCGGACGCGGGCGGAACTTGTCGCGCTCGGCCGTGATCTCGTACAGGTGCTGCCAGGTCGGCAGGTCGTCGTAGCCGCCCTGGACGACCTCGACGCCGGCCTTCTCGGCCTTCTTGATGTTGCGGCGCCACAGCTGGTTGAAGCCCTTGAGGACATCGTCCAGCGAGCGGTTGGCCAGCGGTACCTGGAAGACGTAGCGCGGTTGGACGTCCCCGAATCCGGCGCCGCCGTCCTCGGCCTGCTGCCAGCCCATGCGGCGCAGCTTGTCCGACACCTCGAAGGCGCGGGGCTCGATGACCGAGGCCTCCACGTCGCGCAGGCGCTTCACGTTCGGGTCCTGGATACCGGCCTTGATGGCGGTCGAGTTCCAGCGGCGGATGACGACGGGCGGGCCCATCTTCACGGTGAAGGCGCCCTGCTGCTTGAGGTGGGCCAGCATCGGCTGGAGCCATTCCTCCAGGTTCGGGGCGTACCAGTTGATGACCGGGCCCTCGGGCAGATACGCGAGGTACCGCTTCACCTTGGGCAACTGCCGGTACAACACGAGGGCCGCTCCGACGAGTTCATCGGACTCGTTGAACCATCCGAGGTTCTCGGAACGCCACTCGTTCTTCACGTCGGCCCACGCCGGGACCTGGCAGTGGCTCGCCGAGGGCAGGCTCTGGAGGTAACCCAGATGCTGCTCTCGGCTGATGGTCCTCAGGGACAGGCTCATGCGGGGCGTCTCCTCCGGCGGCTTCGCTGGCTATGGCGCGAAGCCTACTGCGACAGGGGCGCCACCCTTCTGGGGGACGGGCCGGGGGCCCGGGCCGGTGCGCGGCCGGCGCCCTGCCGAGGAGGTGTCCCGGCCGGCCGGCTCAACCCCCGAAGAGGCCGCCGTGGAACATGCCGAGGTAGAAGCCGATGGCAGACGCACCAAGGCCGAGGATCAGCGCGAAGCGCTCGCGTGTCGTGACGGAGACGAACTGTCCGTACGCGCCGCTCAGGATGCCGATCAGCCCTGCCCACGAACTGATCAGGTGCAGGTTGTGGAAGAAGGCCGTGACGAACGCCACGGCGCCGAGGGTCAGAGTGACCGCCATCAGGGTGTCCTGCAGCGGGTGGGGCTTGCCGTCGGTGGAGAGCAGGGAGATCTGAGGGGGCCGCATTGCCTGTGCCATCGAAGGGCACCTCCTGGCTGAAGCTGGCGGTGGGGCGGGCTGCCTCCGGCAAGGGGCCGAGGGCATAGCACCGAGCACACCCGATGGATACAGATTGTGGCCCTCTCCCGGCGGATTTCAACCGGAAGGACGCGAGCAGGTAGTCTGTACAGCTGCGCGGTGTCTGCTCTACGGACATCGTGCTCACGCATCACGACCCTCCTGCCACGGAACGACCGTGGCCGCTGAGTCCAAAGGAGGTGGGTTCCACATGCGTCACTACGAAGTGATGGTCATCCTCGACCCCGATCTCGAGGAGCGCGCTGTCTCCCCGCTGATCGAGAACTTCCTCTCCGTCGTCCGTGAGGGCAACGGAAAGGTCGAGAAGGTCGACACCTGGGGCCGTCGTCGTCTCGCTTACGAGATCAAGAAGAAGCCCGAGGGCATCTACTCGGTCATCGACCTTCAGGCCGAGCCTGCGGTCGTCAAGGAGCTTGACCGACAGATGAACCTGAACGAGTCGGTTCTCCGGACCAAGGTCCTTCGCCCCGAGACCCACTGAACTTCGGTTCAGCGGTAATCGGGATCGAGTAGCACAGCAGCCCAGCAGCAATCCCCGCCGAGAGGTTCATCCATGGCAGGCGAGACCGTCATCACGGTCGTCGGCAATCTCGTCGACGACCCCGAGCTGCGCTTCACCCCCTCGGGTGCGGCGGTCGCGAAGTTCCGTGTCGCGTCCACCCCCCGCACCTTCGACCGTCAGACCAATGAGTGGAAGGACGGCGAGAGCCTGTTCCTGACCTGCTCGGTGTGGCGGCAGGCGGCGGAGAACGTCGCCGAGTCCCTTCAGCGAGGCATGCGCGTCATCGTGCAGGGCCGACTGAGGCAGCGGTCGTACGAGGACCGTGAGGGTGTCAAGCGCACGGTCTACGAGCTGGACGTCGAGGAAGTCGGCCCCAGCCTGAAGAACGCCACGGCCAAGGTCACCAAGACCACCGGTCGTGGTGGCCAGGGCGGATACGGCGGCGGCGGTCAGCAGCAGGGCGGCGGCGGTGGCAACTGGGGCGGAGCCCCCGGTGGCCAGCCGCAGCAGGGCGGCGGAGCTCCCTCCGACGACCCGTGGGCGTCCAGCGCGCCGGCCGGTGGCCAGCAGCAGGGCGGCGGCGGGGGCGGTTGGGGCGGAAGCTCCGGCGGCTCCGGCGGTGGCTACTCGGACGAGCCGCCCTTCTAGGGCAGCTCGCATCCCCACTTCTTGATCACACAGGAGAGACACAATGGCGAAGCCGCCTGTGCGCAAGCCTAAGAAGAAGGTCTGCGCGTTCTGCAAGGACAAGACTGCGTACGTGGACTACAAGGACACGAACATGCTGCGGAAGTTCATTTCCGACCGCGGCAAGATCCGTGCCCGCCGCGTTACCGGCAACTGCACGCAGCACCAGCGTGACGTCGCCACGGCCGTCAAGAACAGCCGTGAGATGGCGCTGCTGCCCTACACGTCCACCGCACGATAAGGAAAGGGTGACCGACTAATGAAGATCATCCTGACCCACGAGGTTTCTGGCCTCGGTGCCGCCGGCGATGTCGTCGACGTCAAGGACGGTTACGCTCGCAACTACCTGGTCCCGCGTGGTTTCGCGATCCGCTGGACCAAGGGTGGCGAGAAGGACGTGGCGCAGATCCGCCGCGCCCGCAAGATCCACGAGATCGCGACCATCGAGCAGGCCAACGAGGTCAAGGCCAAGCTCGAGGGTGTGAAGGTCCGTCTGGCCACCCGCGCGGGTGACGCCGGTCGCCTCTTCGGTTCCGTGACCCCGGCCGACATCGCCACGGCGATCGAGTCCTCGGGCGGCCCGAAGGTCGACAAGCGCCGCGTCGAGCTCGGCTCCCCGATCAAGACCATCGGTTCGTACCAGGTCTCCGTGCGTCTGCACGCCGATGTGGCCGCGAACGTGGGCATCGAGGTCGTCGCCGCCTAAGGGCTGCGCACGAAGGGCCGCACCCCCTGGGG
>NZ_JBSGZP010000166.1:0-12276 GCF_053611065.1 Streptomyces sp. NPDC054840 | reverse complement strand
GGGTGATCCCCGCCCGGCCCGTCCGTCCTGTCCGCCTCGCGGCGACCGGTCCTACTTCACGGCCTTGAGCGCGTCGATCACGCCGTAGCCGTAGTAGCCCGTCTGACCCCACTTGCTCTCGCAGGTGGTGGCGTCGATCAGGGTGCCCGCGGCGTTGTATATCTGCGCCGGGCAGACCGCCTTCGTGGACTGGGCCTTCAGCATCGCCTGGAGCTGCGAGGGCGTGGCCGACGGGTGGGCGCTCTTGAGGAGCGCCGCGACGCCCGCGACGTGCGGGGCGGCCATCGAGGTGCCCTGCTTGTAGCCGTAGAGCCCGCCCGGGACGGTTGACAGCACGCGCCCGTTGGCGTCCGGGGTGTCCGGTACCTGCCACTTGTCACCGCCGGGGGCGGCGACGTCCACGACCCCGAGACCGTAGCTGGAGTAGTACGAGCGCAGGCCCTTGTCGCCGGTCGCGGAGACGGTGACCACGCCCGGCAGCTGCGTGGGCAGGTCCAGGCAGACCTTCGGGTCGATGGTGCGCGGCACCGGGGTGGTGTCGTTCGGACTGGAGTCGTCGACGAGGGAGTCGGCCGCAAGGTCCTGGTCGGAGTTGCCGGCCGAGGCGATGTGGAGCGTGCCCTTGCGCTCGGCGTACTTGGTGGCCCGGCCGATGGCCTCCACCAGCGCCTTCTGGTCGTCGTCGGACTTGCAGTTGAAGAGCCACGGGTCGACGTAGTAGCTGTTGTTGGTCACCTCGATCCCCTTCTCGGCGGCGAACATGAAGCCGCAGACGACCGCCTCGGTGTAGAAGAGGCTGGTACCGGGCTCGCTCACCTTGATCGCTGCGATCTTCACGCCCGGTGCGACACCGCTGACGCCGATGCCGTTGCGCGCGGCCCCGATGGTGCCGGCGACGTGCGTGCCGTGGTCGCTGCCGTCGGCGTACGGGCGCCAGGCGCCCTCGGTGGTGTCGGCGACGCCGCCCACACAGTTGGCCGACTGGCCCTTGGAGAAGTTCGGGGCGAGATCGGGGTGGGTGTCGTCGACACCCGTGTCGATGATGCCCACGGTGACGTCCTGGCTGCCATCGTTGATCTTGTGAGCCTCGTCGGCCTTGATCGTCCGCAGGTCCCACTGGTTGGGCTCCAGCGGCTCCTGACCCTCCTGGGCCGCTGCCGTCGCCTTGGCGGCGTCCGACGCGCTCAGCTGCTGGGTCGCACCCTCCTCGGTGGTCCGCGCCGCCGACATCGGGGCCGTCCGGGTGGCGCCGACCGACACGAACAGCCCGCGCTGGGCACGCAGCTGCTTGGCGAAGTCCGGGTTCTGGGAGTGTGCGACCACGACACCTATCTGCTCATAGGCCGTCACCACCGTGCCGCCGGCCCGCTCGACGGCCTTCTTCGCCGCCTGCATCGTGGCGTACGCGTTCATGTTGGCCACGTACGACAGCTTGGGGCCGGAGGTGTCGGCCGGCGAGGCCGTCGCCGCGTCGGCCGTGTTGCCTTGCGCGGCGGCCGAGGCCGAGACCGCGGGCAGGAAGGCGAGCGAGGCGGTGAGCGCCAGGCCGACCGGTACGGCGAGAGCACGGCTGCGCTTCTTGGGCGCACGCGACCCCAGCTGATCCATGGGTTCTCCAGATCATTTTCGAAAGAGCCGCCCGGACGCGGTCGCGTCGGACGGGTTCATGACAGGTGAACCTAGCGTCGCCGTTCGTCTCTACGCCATCAGTTCGAGAAATCAGTTCTCCAGGAATCACCGGGTGTTGAACCGTCCCGCCGCGCCGTACGTGCCGTTGGCAGGGGGGATCGGCACCACCGTCCCCCCACACGGAGGTTGTTTTGTCCGTTGTCCCCACCGCACCCGCGTCACAAGGAGAGCCCCCCGTGACCACCGAAGCAGCGCCGCCGCCGGGCAGCGCGGGAACGCCACCGGCGGCCCCCGCGGCCGATGACTACACGAGCGTCCAGCAGAGCGCGGAGTTCGGCGAACTGCGCAGCTCCTACCGCTCCTTCGCCTTCCCGCTCACCGTGGCCTTCATCGCCTGGTACCTGCTCTACGTCCTGCTGTCCAACTACGCGGGCGGCTTCATGGGGACCAAGCTCTTCGGCAACATCAACGTCGCCCTCGTGCTCGGCCTCGCCCAGTTCGCGACGACCTTCCTGATCGCCTGGCTCTACGCGCGGCACGCGGCCGCGAAGCTCGACCCCAGGGCCGAGGCCATCAAGGCACGGGTGGAGGCCGCCGAATGAGCGGTACGCACCACCTGACGACGGTCGCGGCGGGAGCCACCGAGCACCGCCCGCTGATCATCACCCTGTTCGGGCTGTTCGTCGTCGCCACCCTGATCATCACCGTCTGGGCCGGCCGCCAGACCAAGGGCGCCGCCGACTTCTACGCGGGCGGCCGCCAGTTCACCGGCTTCCAGAACGGCCTCGCCATCTCCGGCGACTACATGTCGGCCGCGTCCTTCCTCGGCATCGCCGGAGCCATCGCCCTCTTCGGCTACGACGGCTTCCTCTACTCCATCGGCTTCCTCGTCGCCTGGCTGGTCGCCCTGCTGCTCGTCGCCGAGCCGCTGCGCAACTCCGGCCGCTACACGATGGGCGACGTCCTCGCGTACCGGATGCGCCAGAGGCCCGTCCGTACCGCCGCCGGTACCTCCACCATCGTGGTCTCGATCTTCTACCTGCTCGCCCAGATGGCCGGCGCCGGCGTGCTCGTCTCGCTGCTCCTGGGCATCACCAGTGACGGCGGCAAGGTGGCCGTCGTCGCGCTGGTCGGCGTACTGATGATCGTCTACGTGACCATCGGAGGCATGAAGGGCACCACCTGGGTCCAGATGATCAAGGCGGTGCTGCTGATCGCGGGTGCCCTGCTGATCACCTTCCTGGTGCTGGTGAAGTTCAACTTCAACGTCTCCGACCTGCTCGGCAAGGCCGCCGAGAACAGCGGACAGGGGGCGAAGTTCCTCGAACCCGGCCTCAAGTACGGCAAGGACTCGACCTCCAAGCTGGACTTCATCTCACTCGGCCTCGCCCTCGTCCTCGGCACCGCCGGCCTGCCGCACATCCTGATCCGCTTCTACACGGTGCCCACGGCGCAGGCCGCCCGGAAGTCCGTCCTGTGGGCCATCGGCATCATCGGCGGCTTCTACCTGATGACGATCGCCCTCGGCTTCGGCGCCGCGGCGCTGCTCGACCGCGACGAGATCATCAAGTCCAACAAAGCGGGCAACACCGCCGCCCCCCTGCTCGCCCAGGCCGTCGGCGGGGGCGCCGACTCCACCGGCGGCGCCATCCTGCTCGCCGTGATCTCCGCGGTCGCCTTCGCCACCATCCTGGCCGTCGTCGCGGGCCTCACCCTCGCCTCCTCCTCGTCCTTCGCGCACGACCTGTACGCGAACGTCATCCGCAAGGGCAAGGCCACCGAGAAGGAGGAGATGCGCGCGGCCCGCTGGTCCACCGTCGTCATCGGAGCCGTGGCCATCGGCCTGGGCGCGCTGGCCCGCGACCTGAACGTGGCCGGTCTGGTCGCGCTCGCCTTCGCGGTCGCCGCCTCCGCGAACCTGCCGACGATCCTCTACAGCCTCTTCTGGAAGCGCTTCACCACCCAGGGCGCGCTCTGGTCCATCTACGGCGGACTGATCTCGGCCGTCGGTCTCGTGCTGTTCTCCCCGGTCGTGTCCGGAAAGCCCACCTCGATGTTCAAGGACGCGGACTTCTTCTGGTTCCCGCTGGAGAACCCGGGGATCATCTCGATCCCCCTCGGCTTCCTGCTGGGCTGGCTGGGAACCGTCCTCTCCAAGGAGAAGGCCGACCCCCAGAAGTTCGCCGAGCTGGAGGTGCGCTCCCTCACCGGAAGTGGGGCACACTGACACCATCCGAACACCCAGCGTGGCCGTGTCGTAGATCCGTACGACGCGGCCACGTCACGTCTCGTTCATTTGGGGACCTCTCGACGACACACCCGTCACGTAGTCTCGAAATAGAACGCGTGAAGTAGATCCAAAACCCGCGCGTACCCTCTACTTCCGGACAGGGAGGAGGCCCACAGTGCTTCTCGACACCTACGGCCGCGTGGCCACCGACCTGCGCGTCTCACTGACCGACCGGTGCAATCTGCGCTGCACCTACTGCATGCCCGAAGAGGGGCTGCAGTGGCTCGGCAAGTCGGACCTGCTCAGCGACGACGAGATCGTCCGGCTCATCCGCATCGCCGTCACGCAGCTGGGGATCACCGAGGTCCGCTTCACCGGCGGCGAGCCGCTGCTGCGGCCCGGCCTGGTCGGGATAGTCGAGCGCTGCGCGGCCTTGGAGCCCCGCCCCCAGATGTCGCTCACCACCAACGGCATCGGTCTCAAGCGCACCGCGCAGGCCCTGAAGGCCGCCGGGCTGGACCGGGTGAACGTGTCCCTGGACACCCTGCGGCCCGAGGTCTTCAAGACCCTCACCCGCCGCGACCGGCACAAGGACGTCATCGAGGGCATGGCCGCCGCCCGCGAGGCCGGCCTCACCCCCGTGAAGGTCAACGCCGTACTCATGCCCGGCCTCAACGACGACGAGGCCCCCGACCTGCTGGCCTGGGCCGTGGAGAACGCGTACGAGCTCCGCTTCATCGAGCAGATGCCGCTCGACGCCCAGCACGGCTGGAAGCGCGACGGCATGATCACCGCGGGGGACATCCTTGCGTCCCTGCGCACCCGCTTCACGCTCACCGAGGAGGGCGCCGTAGAGCGTGGCTCCGCCCCGGCCGAGCGCTGGGTGGTCGACGGCGGCCCCGCCACCGTCGGAGTCATCGCCTCGGTCACCCGGCCGTTCTGCGGCGCCTGCGACCGTACCCGGCTCACGGCCGACGGCCAGGTGCGTACGTGCCTCTTCGCCACCGAGGAGTCGGACCTGCGCGCGGCCCTGCGCTCGGGCGCCCCGGACGAGGAGATCGCCCGGCTGTGGAAGGTCGCGATGTGGGGCAAGAAGGCCGGGTCCGGTCTCGACGACCCGTCCTTCCTGCAGCCCGACCGGCCGATGTCCGCGATCGGCGGCTGACCCGGGACGGGGGCGCGGTCAGCGGGGGCGGTCCGAGCCCTCGGGCTGTACCCACTCGTCCAGCTTCACGACGTCCTTGAGGAAACCGCGGACCCCCAGGAACTGGGAGAGGTGTTCGCGGTGCTCCTCGCACGCCAGCCAGGTCTTGCGCCGCTCCGGCGTGTGCAGCGTCGGGTTGTTCCACGCCAGGACCCACACGGCCGCGTCACGGCAGCCCTTGGCGGAGCAGGTGGGATTCTCGTCGGGGCCGGAGGCGTTGGAGGAAGTCACGGCCCCACATTAGAACGGAATGGCGACGCCGAGCAGCCACGGGGGGAGCTGCCCGGCGTCGGTCCGTCGCTCCGACGGGGGATGCGGAGCGCGTGAGCAGTATGTCACGCAGGACCCGGTGGAGTGCACAGGAACTTCACGATTGATCTGAGCTTTTCTTGAGGTTCCCCGCGTCCAGCGCCGGCCGCACGGGGGCCGGAATGAAGTGCGACGGCAGCGAGGGCGTCGACTCCCGCCCGGCGTTGGCGATGACCACGGCGATGTAGGGGAGCAGGGCGCCGACCACCAGCGTCACGATCGCCACCGGGCGCTGCACGTTCCACAACAGCACGGTCGCGATGACCGACAGGGTCCTGATGCCCATCGAGATCACGTACCGGCGCTGGCGGCCACGTACGTCCTCGTCGAGACCCATCCGCGCGCCGGTGATCCGGAAGACCTCGGCCCCGTTCCGCTTCTGCCGCTTCGTCCGCTCCATGCTCCACCACCCGATCGCCCGCCGGGCGCTCCCGGCCCGGACCCTCCCACGGTACGCCCGTCTCCGCGCCGGGAGGAGAGGGGGACCCCCGTACGGCACTGTTCGAAATGCGTCGTATGCCGGACAGGCCGAGACTGGGCCCACGTGCGCACCACGCGCCAGGAGGAGGCCGGACATGGGTTGGTTGTGGGCGATCATCGTCGGGTTCGTGCTGGGGCTGTTGGCCAAGGCCATCCTGCCGGGCAAGCAGCACCAGCCCCTGTGGCTGACCACCCTCTTCGGTATCGCCGGCGCCGTCCTCGGCAACGCGGTGGCCACATGGATCGGTGTCGGCGAGACCAGGGGCATCGACTGGACCCGGCACCTGCTGCAGATCGTCGGGGCGGTCGTCATCGTCGCGCTCGGCGAGATGGCGTACACAGCGGTCAAGGGCAAACGGCGGACGACCTGACGCACCGCGGGTCATGACGAAGGGGCCGGTCGGACCAAGCGTCCGAACCGGCCCCTCCGCCGTGCTCCGCGGTGCGCCCCGCGTTTTACGACGCGTCAGGCGCCGGTGACCTCCACCGCGGCCAGGTTCTTCTTGCCCCGGCGCAGCACCAGCCAGCGCCCGTGCAGCAGGTCCTCCTTGGCGGGGACCGCGTCCTCGGCGGTGACCTTCGCGTTGTTCACGTAGGCGCCGCCCTCCTTCACGGTCCGGCGGCCGGCCGACTTGCTCGCGACCAGGCCGGTCTCCGCGAGCATGTCCACCACGAGGCCGGGCTCCGTCACCTGGGCGTGCGGCAGCTCGGACAGGGCCGCGGCCAGCGTGGCCTCGTCCAGCTCCGCCAGGTCACCCTGACCGAACAGCGCCTTCGACGCGGCGATCACGGCGGCGCACTGGCCGGCGCCGTGCACGAGCGTCGTCAGCTCCTCGGCCAGCGCCCGCTGGGCGGCGCGCGCCTGCGGCCGCTCGGCGGTCTGCGCCTCCAGTGTCTCCAGCTCCTCACGGGACTTGAAGGACAGGATCCGCATGTAGGTGGAGATGTCCCGGTCGTCCACGTTCAGCCAGAACTGGTAGAACGCGTACGGCGTGGTCATCTCCGGATCGAGCCACACGGCCCCGCTCTCGGACTTGCCGAACTTGGTGCCGTCCGCCTTGACCATCAGCGGCGTCGCCAGCGCGTGCACGACCGCACCCGGCTCGACCCGGTGGATCAGGTCGAGTCCGGCCGTCAGGTTGCCCCACTGGTCCGAGCCGCCCTGCTGGAGCACGCAGCCGTAGCGCCGGTACAGCTCCAGGAAGTCCATGCCCTGGAGCAGCTGGTAGCTGAACTCGGTGTAGCTGATGCCCTGGTCGGAGTCGAGCCGCTTGGCGACCGAGTCCTTCGTCAGCATCTTGTTGACGCGGAAGTGCTTGCCGATGTCCCGCAGGAACTCGATGGCGGACAGGCCCGCCGTCCAGTCCAGGTTGTTCACCATGAGCGCCGCGTTCTCGCCCTCGAAGGACAGGAACGGCTCGATCTGGGTGCGCAGCCGGTTCACCCAGTTCGCGACGGTCTCCGGGTCGTTCAGGGTCCGTTCGGCCGTCGGTCGCGGGTCGCCGATCTGCCCCGTGGCCCCTCCGACCAGCGCCAGCGGCCGGTTACCGGCCTGCTGGAGCCGGCGCACGGTGAGCACCTGGACCAGGTGCCCCACGTGCAGCGAGGCCGCGGTCGGGTCGAAGCCGCAATAGAAGGTGACCGGACCGTCCGCGAAGGCCTTGCGCAGCGCTTCTTCGTCGGTGGACTGGGCGAAGAGCCCGCGCCACTTCAGTTCGTCGACGATGTCAGTCACGGTCGTGACTCTCCTTGAGAGATGGAGTGAGTAGGGATGTGGATGAGGGGTCTACCCGCACATTCTAGGTGGTCAGACGCCCTTGCTCACCGAACTCATGTTGAAGTCGGGGATACGCAGCGCCGGCATCGCGGCGCGCGTGAACCAGTCGCTCCATTCGCGCGGCAGGGTCTTCTCGGTCCGGCCGGCCTCCGAGGCCCGCGACAGCAGGTCCACCGGGGACTCGTTGAACCGGAAGTTGTTGACCTCGCCGACCACCTGCCCGTCCTCCACCAGGTAGACGCCGTCCCGGGTCAGGCCCGTGAGCAGCAGCGTCGCCGGGTCCACCTCGCGGATGTACCAGAGGCAGGTCAGCAGCAGACCCCGCTCGGTGGCCGCGACCATCTCCTCCAGCGACTTCTCGCCACCCGCGTCCAGGATCAGGTTCCCGAAGCCGGGGGAGAGCTGCATCCCGGTCAGGCCCGCCGTGTGCCGGGTCGTGCTCAGCCGGTTCAGGTGACCGTCCGCGATCCACTCCGTCGCCGGGACCGGCAGACCGTTGTCGAACACCGAGGCGTCGTCACCGGAGCTGTGCGCGATCACGAACGGCGCGCACTCCAGGCCCGGTGCGTTCGGGTCGCTGCGCAGGGAGAGCGGCAGATCCGACAGCTTCTCGCCGAGCCGGGTGCCGCCACCGGGCTTGGCGAAGACCGTACGGCCCTCCACCGCGTCCCGGGCCGCCGCCGACCACATCTGGTAGATCAGCAGGTCCGCCACGGCGGTCGGTGGCAGCAGGGTCTCGTACCGGCCCGCGGGGAGGTCGATCTTCCGCTCCGCCCAGCCGAGGCGCACAGCCAGCTCCGCGTCCAGCACGGTCGGGTCCACGTCCTTGAAGTCCCGGGTGGAGCGGCCCGCCCAGGCGGAGCGCTGCCGGTCCGGGGACTTCGCGTTGAGTTCCAGGGTGCCGTTCGGCTGGTCGTGGCGCAGCCGCAGGCCCGTCGAGGTGCCGACGTACGTGGAGACCAGCTCGTGGTGGGCGAAGCCGTACAGCTCCCGGCCGCCCTCGCGGGCCCGGGCGAAGGCCTCGCCGAGGGCCGGGGCGAAGTCCGCGAAGACCGCCGAGCTCGTCTCGGCCGGGGCGTCGGTGAAGTCGGGCGAGGCCGGGGTCCCGGTGATCAGCTGCTGGGCGTCCTCGGCGGGGCCCGCCCCGCGGGCGGCCGCCTCGGCGGCCCGGACCAGCGGCTCCAGGTCGTCCGCGGTCACGGCGGAGCGCGAGACGACCCCCGAGGCCGTGCCCTCCTTGCCGTCGACCGTGGCGATGACCGTCAGGGTCCGGCCGCGGGTCACACCGTTCGTCGTGAGGGCGTTGCCCGCCCACCGCAGATTGGCGCTCGACTCCTCGTCGGCGATGACGACGCAGCCGTCGGTGGTGGACAGCTCCAGCGCCCGCTCGACGATCTCGTGGGGCTTGGTGATGCGAATCGAGCTCATCGCCCGGCCTCCAGCGTGGTGTTCAGGATGTTCACGTCGCGGAACAGCGCGGACGGGCAGCCGTGCGAGACCGACGCCACCTGGCCCGGCTGGGCCTTGCCGCAGTTGAAGGCGCCGCCCAGGACGTAGGTCTGCGGGCCGCCGACCTTCTCCATCGAGCCCCAGAAGTCGGTGGTGGTGGCCTGGTACGCGACATCGCGCAGCTGCCCGGCCAGCTTGCCGTTCTCGATCCGGAAGAAGCGCTGCCCGGTGAACTGGAAGTTGTAGCGCTGCATGTCGATCGACCAGGAGCGGTCGCCGACCACGTAGATCCCGCGCTCCACCCCGCCGATCAGGTCCTCGGTCGAGAGCCCGCCCGGATCCGGCTGGAGGGAGACGTTCGCCATCCGCTGGACGGGCACGTGCCCGGGGGAGTCGGCGAAGGCGCAGCCGTTGGAGCGCCCGAGGCCGGTCAGCTTCGCGATCCGCCGGTCCAGCTGGTAGCCGACCAGGGTGCCGTCCTTGACCAGGTCCCAGCTCTGCGCCTGGACGCCCTCGTCGTCGAAGCCGACGGTGGCCAGCCCGTGCTCGGCGGTGCGGTCGCCGGTCACGTTCATGATCGGGGAGCCGTACCTGAGCTTGCCCAGCTGGTCGAAGGTGGCGAAGGAGGTTCCCGCGTACGCCGCCTCGTAGCCCAGCGCCCGGTCCAGCTCGGTGGCGTGGCCGATGGACTCGTGGATGGTGAGCCACAGGTTGGACGGGTCCACCACCAGGTCGTAGCGCCCGGCCTCGACGCTCGGCGCCCGCATCTTCTCGGCGAGCAGGCCGGGGATCTGCTCCAGCTCGGAGTTCCAGTCCCAGCCGGTACCGGTCAGGTACTCCCAGCCGCGGCCGGCCGGGGGGGCGATGGTGCGCATCGAGTCGAACTCGCCGGTCGTGCCGTTCACGGCGACCGCGGTGAGCTGCGGGTGGATCCGGACCCGCTGCTGCGTGGTCGAGGTGCCCGCGGTGTCGGCGTAGAACTTGTTCTCGTGGACGGCGAGCAGCGAGGCGTCCACGTGGGCCACCCCGTCGGCCGCCAGCATGCGCGAGCTCCAGTCGGCGAGCAGCGCCGCCTTCTCCGCATCCGGCACCTCGAACGGGTTCACGTCGTACGCGGAGATCCATGTCCGGTCGGCGTGCACCGGCTCGTCGGCGAGCTCCACCCGCTCGTCGGAACCCGCGGCCTTGATCACCTGGGCGGACAGCTTCGCCATGGCCACGGCCTGCGAGGCCACCTTGGCGGCGGCGTCCATGGTCAGGTCCACACCGGAGGCGAATCCCCAGCTGCCCCCGTGCACGACCCGGACCGCGTACCCGAGATCGGTGGTGTCGGAACCACCGGAAGGCTTGGCGTCCCGCAGGCGCCAGGAGGCGCTGCGGATCCTCTCCAGCCGGAAGTCGGCATGCTCGGCGCCCAGCGCGCGGGCCCGGGCGAGCGCCGCGTCGGCGAGCGCCCGCAGGGGCAGCGCGGTGAAGGCCGCGTCGATGGAATGGGGCACGGAAGTCCTCCCGTGGTCGGAGCCGGTCGCCCCGATCATGTCGCGATCAGGGCGCTTGTGCCTACATCTTTCTGTAGGGATTCGACAGAGCCGGTCGCAAGGCCCTGTCGGGGGTCGATTCTCCGTACGAGCGGTGCGACCTATAGGTTTTCGGTATTCAGACCGCTAGCGAAAGGGTGATCCGTTGAGCCGCTCGGTTCTCGTCACCGGAGGAAACCGGGGCATCGGCCTCGCCATCGCCCAAGCCTTCGCGGAGGCCGGCGACAAGGTCGCGATCACGTACCGGTCGGGTGAGCCGCCGGAGGCGCTCACCTCGCTCGGTGTCCTGGCGGTGCGGTGCGACATCACCGACTCCGAGCAGGTGGAGCAGGCCTACAAGGAGATCGAGGACGCGCACGGCGCGGTCGAGGTGCTCGTGGCCAACGCCGGCATCACCAAGGACACGCTGCTGATGCGCATGTCCGAGGAGGACTTCACGTCCGTCCTCGACACCAACCTCACCGGCACGTTCCGTGTGGTCAAGCGCGCGAACCGGGGCATGCTCCGGGCCAAGAAGGGCCGCGTCGTCCTGATCTCCTCCGTCGTCGGCCTCCTGGGCTCGGCCGGCCAGGCCAACTACGCCGCCTCGAAGGCCGCGCTGGTGGGCTTCGCCCGCTCCCTCGCCCGCGAGCTGGGTTCCCGCAACATCACCTTCAACGTCGTCGCCCCGGGTTTCGTGGACACCGACATGACGAAGGTGCTCACCGACGAGCAGCGCGCGGGCATCGTGGGCCAGGTTCCGCTCGGCCGTTACGCGCAGCCCGAGGAGATCGCGGCAGCCGTCCGCTTCCTGGCGTCCGACGACGCCGCGTACATCACCGGAGCCGTCATTCCCGTTGACGGCGGATTGGGCATGGGTCACTGATCACCATGAGCGGAATTCTCGAGGGCAAGCGCATCCTCATCACGGGTGTGCTGATGGAGTCCTCCATCGCCTTCCACACGGCCCGGCTGGCCCAGGAGCAGGGCGCCGAGGTCATCCTCACGGCGTGGCCGCGGCCCTCGCTGACCGAGCGCATCGCGAAGAAGCTGCCGAAGCCGGTCAAGGTGATCGAGCTCGACGTCACCAACGACGAGCACCTGGCCCGCCTGGAGGGCCTCGTCCGCGACGAGCTCGGCGGCCTCGACGGCGTCGTCCACTCCATCGGCTTCGCGCCGCAGGACGCCCTCGGCGGCAACTTCCTGAACACGCCGTTCGAGTCGGTGGCCACCGCCATGCACGTCTCGGCGTTCTCGCTGAAGTCGCTGGCCATGGCCTGCAAGCCGCTGTTCCCGGCGGAGGGCGCGGCCATCGTCGGCCTCACCTTCGACGCGCAGTTCGCCTGGCCGCAGTACGACTGGATGGGCCCGGCCAAGGCGGCCCTGGAGGCCACCAGCCGCTACCTCGCCCGTGACCTGGGCAAGGAGAACATCCGCTGCAACCTGGTCTCGGCCGGTCCGATCGGCTCGATGGCCGCGAAGTCCATCCCGGGCTTCGGCGAGCTGGCGGAGGTCTGGAACACCCGCTCCATGCTGGCGTGGGACATGAGCGACCCGGAGCCGACGGGCAAGGGCGTCGTGGCCCTGCTGTCCGACTGGTTCCCGAAGACCACCGGCGAGATCGTCCACGTGGACGGCGGCCTGCACGCGATGGGTGCCTGATCCCCGATCGGTCTCCCGC
>NZ_JBSGZP010000165.1:0-12277 GCF_053611065.1 Streptomyces sp. NPDC054840 | reverse complement strand
CATCGATAATGCCCGCGTGATCATTGACGACGAGATCCTGTTCCGGCCGGCCGAGGAGAAGGACGCCGGCACACTGGTGCAGCTGTACGACCAGGCTGCCCGGTGGATGCGCAAGCACGGGATCGATCAGTGGAAGCCCGGCGACAAGGACGCCGCGCACTTCCGGTCGAAGATGCGCGAAGGCGAGGTGTGGATCGCCGCCGATGCCGACGGGCGCGTGTGCGGGGCCTACGAGTTGTGGTGGTCCGACGAGGAGGCCTGGGGGGTCCAGCCGCCCGTGGCGGGCTACGTGCACCGGCTGATGGTGGCGCGCGAGGTGGCCCCCGCGGGGGCCGGGCGGCGGCTGCTCGAACACGCCGAGCGGCGGACCGCCCGGACCGGTCGGGAACGGGCGCGGCTGGACTGCGTCTCCACCAACCCCCGGCTGCTCGCGTACTACCGGGGTGCGGGCTACCGGGTGGTCGGGGAGCTCCCTGACAAGCAGGGGAAGGACGGCAGGACCTACGGGGTGATCCTGCTGGAGAAGCGGCTGGACCGGCTCACCGCCGTGTGAAGACCGAGACGGTGCGGGCGGGGACGGTGAACTCTCCTGTCTTCGCGTCGTACGTGGACTGCTTGACGGTGGCGTCGGAGCCCGCGGCCTGGACCGGGTGCAGCCGGTAGGCGGTGCCGGCGAGGGCGGGGACGCGCTGTGCCTGTCCGGTGGGGGCCGCGTTGAAGACGACCACCAGGTCGCCCAGGGTCATGGTGATCACGCCCGGGGTCTCGTCCTTGCCCGAGAGGGGGAAGGCCAGCCGGGACTGGACCGCCTCGGTCGTGGCGAGGGCGAAGTCCGGCTCGGTGGTACGGATCCTCAGCAGGTCGCGGTAGGCGGCCGAGGTGGCGTCGATGTCCGTGCAGGTGGGCGCCGGCCCCGTGAGCAGCGGCTTCGCGTAGAGCCACTTCGAGGCGTTGTCGGCGGCGGGGGGCAGGCCGCGGCCGAAGCCGTTGCCGGACCGGCAGTCCCAGTGGATGGCGTTGAACCAGTCGCCGCTGTCGTAGGAGTTGCGGTCCAGGGACTTGGAGCGGAGCAGGTCGGTGCCCGCCTGGGAGAGGGCCGGGCCCTGCGAGAGGGCGGCCGTCGCCATGGCCAGGACCTGCATGCGGGCCTGGTCGCGGGGGGCGGTGCCGGTCGGGAGTTTGTAGGTCAGGGCGTCGGCGAGGGTTTCGTTGTCGTGGGCGTCGGCGTAGGCGAGGGCGTCGCCGGGGGCGGCCGCGTAGCCGGCCGGGGCGCCGTTGTAGTCCAGCTCGGATCCCTTGATGCGGCGGCCGGTGGTGTCGGTGAAGGCGTACGAGGCGAGGTTGCCGGAGAGCCCGACCTTGATCAGGTCCTGGGCGTGCAGGAGGCGGGCCTTCTGCTGTTCGGCGGTGCCGTTCGCGGGCGAGGCGTTCGGGGCGGTGAACAGGCCGGACGCGAAGCCCTGGACGCGCGGGTCCTCGTCGAAGGGGCCACCGCCGCGGACGGCGTCACGGGCCCGGTCGGAGAAGGTGGCGATGCCGGTTCCGGCCATGTTCTTCTGCGTGGCCTGCACGAAGCGGGCGTCGTCGGCGATCTCGCCGAAGTTCCAGCCCTCCCCGTAGAGCACGATCTTCTTGCCGTCGACCCCGTCCTTGGCGACGGTCAGGGCGTCGAGGGCCGTGCGGACGGCCAGGATGTTGGCCTTCGGGTGGTGGCCCATCAGGTCGAAGCGGAAGCCGTCGACCTTGTACTCCTTCGCCCAGGTGACGATCGAGTCGACGACCAGGCGCCCCATCATGGCGTTCTCGGGGGCGGTGTTGGCGCAGCAGGTGGAGGTGGCGACGCTGCCGTCGGCCAGCAGGCGCTGGTAGTAGCCGGGGACGATGCGGTCCAGGACGGACTTGTCGGCCTGGCCGGCGGCGACGGTGTGGTTGTAGACGACGTCCATCACCGTGCGCAGCCCGGACCCGTTGAGGGACTGGACCATCCTGCGGAACTCGACGGTGCGGGCCGTGCCGTTCGGGTCGCTCGCGTAACTGCCCTCGGGGACGGTGTAGTGCAGCGGGTCGTACCCCCAGTTGTACGCGTCCTTCGCGGCCGCGGCGGCCACGCAGACCTGCTGTTCCTGCGAGTCCGGCGCGTACACCGTCAGGTCGCAGGCGGGCTCGGTGCGGTCGGCGGCCTTCTCCGGGACGGTGCCGATGTCGAAGGCCGGCAGGAGGTGGACGTACGAGGTTCCGGCGGCGGCCAGGTCGCGCAGGTGCCGCATGCCCGCCGAGGCGGTGTCGGTGAAGGCCAGGTACTGGCCGGGGTGGGTGGTGGTGCGGTCCAGGGCGGAGAAGTCGCGGACGTGCAGCTCCTGGATCTGCGCGGAGGTGAAGGGGACGGGCGCGGGCTTGCGCAGGGTCTTCCAGCCGGGCGGGGCGAGCTTGGGGTCGGCCAGGTCGACGACGAGGCTGTGGACGGAGTCGGCGGTGAGGGCGGTGGAGTAGGGGTCGGTGACGAGGTTGCGGACCACCTGGCGGGTGCTCGGGGCCCAGACGGTCACGTCGAAGCGGTAGGGCTTGCCGGTCCAGGAGCGTTCGCCGCGCACCGACCAGACGCCGGTGGCGTCGTCGCGGCGCATGGCGACGGTCCGGCCGTCGAGTTCGAGGGAGACCTGCTGGGCGGTGGGGGCCCAGACGGAGAGGGTGGGGCGGCCGTCCTTGAAGACGGGGCCGAGGGACGCGGTGGTCGCGTACAGGTCGTCGAGGACTCCGGCGAGCTGGACGCCGGTGGCGGCGAGGACGGCGCCGTTGGCGGCGCGGGCGCTCGCGACGAGCTGGCCGCGCAGGGCCTCGCGGACCCGGTCGCGGTCGCGCGGGTCGACGCTGTAGGCGCCGTACGAGGCGAGGTGCGGGAACTTCTGCTTCTGCGCGGCGGTGAGCTCGGTCCGGGCTCCCAGCCGCAGCCACTGGGCGTGGCCGGTCAGGGTGCCGTTCTCGGCCTTGACGGCGCCTTCGCGGGAGGCGAGGAGCTGTACGGAGGCGGCTGTGGCGGGGGCCTTCCAGGCGAGGGTGTCACGGTCGATCCAGACGGCCTGGGACGTGGTGAGGTCCAGGGCGGCGGCGGATCCGGCGGGCTGCGGGAGGAGGTACTTCTCCTGGCCGCCCAGCATCCACACCTCGTGGCCGGTGGCCTTCAGATCCAGGGACCGGTCGGTGGGGAGGTCCTTCTCGTCGCCCTTGTGGAGGATGTAGCTGAGGGTGGTGGCGCCGGGCGCGAGCGGGACCTCGTAGACCGCGCCGTAGGAGTCGGTGCGGGTGGGGAGGAGCGGCTGGGACCAGTCGGTGGGGTCGGCGGCTCCGGTCCAGACGTGCAGACCCCAGCCGTCGTAGGCCCGGTCGGGGCGCTGGTAGTGCAGGACGGCCTTGGCCTGGTCCTGGGGCGGGTAGGCGGGGCGGTCGGTGCGGGCGGGTTCCTTGCCCTGCTCCAGCCAGATCTCGCCGGTCTTCGTCACGTCGATGGTGCGGTCGGCGGCGACGTCCTTGTTGCCGTCCTTGTCGATGACGAGGTAACCGACGGAGGAGGCACCGGGCTTGAGCTTGACGTACGCGAAGGCGCCGTAGGCGTCGCGGCCGGTGAAGTCGTGACCGGCGGGCCAGGGAGTGGCTTCGCCGTCGGCGAGGTCGCCCCAGGCGTACAGCCGCCAGTCGGTGTAGTCGCCGTCGGACCGGTTGTAGTGGACGACCGCGTAGTCGCGCTGGGTGGCGGTGGGGACCTCGACGGGCGGGGCCTGTCCGGCGACGGACGCTGCGAGGGCGCTCGCGGTACGGCCGGCCGAGTCGATGACGACGGCCTTGTAGCGCAGCGGGGTCCCGGCGGGCGCGGTGACGTGCTGGGTGACCTTGTAGGGGGCGTGGTCGGCGGTGCCGAGAACCTGCCACCTGTCGGTACCGGTCTGTGCGGCGAAGACGACGCGGTTCAGGCCGCCGCCGCTGACGTCGGCGGAGAGCTCGACGGTGCCGGTGGCGCCGGGCGCGGGGGCCTTGAGGGTCAGGGTGGGCTTGACGGCCGGCTTGGCGGCGGGCGTCACGGCTTGGAGGACGACGGAGCCGAGGGCGGGGACGGGGACCGTGAGCTTGCCGGCCGCCGAGGCGCGGATCAGTGCGGTACCGCCGTACAGGGTGCGGTACTGGGCGCCGGCCGGGGCGTCGAGCTCGACGGTGCGGGAGTCGGCACCGTTGTTGGCGGCGACCAGGTACTCGGTACGGGTCTTGGTGTCGGTGCGGGCGAAGGCATAGACGGAGCCGTCGGAGAAGCGTTCGCTCTGGACGCCGTCCCGCAGGGCCGGGTGCGCCTTCGTCAGCTTCGAGAGAGCACTGATCTGCTTGTAGAGCGGGTGCCCCGGATCGTAAGCATCGCTCGCGTGCGTGCGCACCGTTCCGAGCTGGTCGTCGTCGAGGTAGTCGGCGACCTGCGTGGCGAACAGTGGCTGCCGGGCGTCCTTGTCGCCGCCCGCGCCCGTGAAGCCCTGCTCGTCACCGGAGTAGATCACCGGATTGCCGCGGGTGAGGAACATCAGCTCGTTGGCCAGCCGGTAGCGCTCCAGCAGCTCCTGCTCCCCGGCCCCCGGCCGGTCCTGCTTCAAGAAGGTGGCGAAGCGGCCCATGTCGTGGTTGCCGAGGAAGGTCACCTGCTCGTAGGCGTTGGCCTTCCCGGAGGTGTACCGGTAGTCGTCGCCGAGGACGGAGGCCAGCCGGCCGGCCGCCGCGCCCTGGGAGGCGTACGCGCGGATCGCGTCCTGGAGCGGGAAGTCGAGGGTGGCGTCGAGCTTCCCGCGCGTCACGTACGGGGAGGTGACAGCGGTGTCGGCGGAGTAGACCTCGCCGAACATGAAGAAGTCGTCACGGCCGCGCTTCGCGGCATAGGTGTCGAGGGCCGTCGCCCACTGCGTCCAGAACTCGGTGTTGACGTGCTTGACCGTGTCGATGCGGAAGCCGTCGATGTCGAAGTCCCGCACCCACTTCTCGTAGATCTTCTCCATCCCGCTGACGACCTCGGGACGCTCGGTCCACAGGTCGTCGAGACCGAAGAAGTCCCCCTGATCGGAGGACTCGCCGGCGAAGGTGGAGTCCCCGCGGTTGTGGTACATCGTCGGGTCGTTCAGCCAGCCCGGCACCTTGAGGTTCTTCTTCGCGTCCGGCACGAAGGGGGTCCTCGGGTACGACTCGCCGTCCACCTTCGGGAACTTCGCCCTCCCGTCGGCGTAGTCGGCGTCGTCGAAGGGCACGCCGTCCTTCGTCAGATAGGGGAACGCCCCCTTCGAGAGGTACGAGTAGGAGGCCTCGCGGTAGTCGACGACGTCGGCGGTGTGATTGGTGATGACGTCGAAGAAGACCTTCATCCCCTTCCCGTGCGCCTTGTCGATCAGCCGCTCCAGGTCGGCGTTCGTCCCGAAGTGCGGGTCGACCTGCGTGAAGTCGGTGATCCAGTAGCCGTGGTAGCCGGCGGAGACATCGGCCCCCTTGCCCTGAACCGGCTGGTTCTTGAAGATCGGCGCCAGCCAGATGGCCGTGGTGCCGAGCCCCTTGATGTAGTCGAGCCGGTCGGTGAGCCCCTTGAGGTCACCACCCTGGTAGAAGCCCTTGTCCGTGGGGTCCAGGCCGGTCTCCAGGCGCGAGCCGGTCAGGCCGCCCCGGTCGTTGCCCGGGTCGCCGTTCGCGAACCGGTCCGGGAGTACGAAGTAGAACTGCTCCCGGGTCAGATCGTGCCGGGCCGGTTCGGCGGCCAGTTTCGCGTCCGAGGGCGGGGCGGGCGGCCTGGCCGGTGCGGCCGCGGCGGGGAGGGCGGGCAGGAACGTCACGGCCAGGGCGGCGGCGAGCGCTCCTGCGGCAGGGCGTATCAAGGCAGGTCTCCTTGTGTACGTGTCGCATGGATGAGGGCCGCCCGGCATGGCGGGGAGGAAGGTGCCGGACGGCCCTGGTGGGTGGAGCGGCGGCTCAGTTGCGCCAGGTGTCGGTCAGCGTGACCTTGCCGCTCGCGGGGACGGTGGCGGTGCGGTTGGCGCCGCTCTCCCAGGTGACGTTCCCGGCGGCGTCCTTGCGGAGGTACTTGTACGAGAACGCGGTCCCGGGCGGGAGCGTCACGTCGAGCTTCCAGACGGGGTACGCGGCCGGATCCAGCTTCGGCGCGCCGCCGGTGTTCCAGCTGCCGAGCTCGGCGCGGTCACCGGTGACGTAGATGTTCTGCCCGGGCACGGTGGTCGCGTTGACGCCGAAGGAGGCCCCGGCGGAGCTCGCCGGGGTACCGGCGCAGGTACGGGCTCCGGCGTGCAGGGCGAGTGCCGTCCCGGCGGCGACCGTGGCGGTGAACTGCCCGCCCGAGCCGACGGTGACGGTCCGCCCGCTCTGCACGTCGCAGTAGTCGCCGCCCGCCAGCGACGTCTGGAAGGTCCGGGTCACTGCGGAACTCTCGTGGTTGATCGCCACGTACGCCTTGGTGCCGCGCCCGAAGGCGATCTGGTCGCCTCCGTTGTCCCACCAGTCGGTGACGGACTGGCCGCGGGCCGCGTTGCGGAAGCCGACCATGGAGGAGATCTCCCGCCAGGCGTGCTGACACTTCCAGCCGCCGGAGTAACAGGCGTTCACGGTGCCCCCGTTAGGCGGACCGGCGTCCTTGTCGCTCCACTCGTAGCCGGAGTGGACATCCGGGGATCCGTAGGGCCAGGCCAGCGCGAACACACCGGCCAGCGTGTAGGCGGACCCGTCCTTGTAGCTGAGGGTGTCGCCACCGCGCTCGGTGTCGTGGTTGTCGACGAAGACCCCGGCCTGCCCGCTGGGCATGTACCCCCAGGCCTCGCCGAAGTTCTTCAGGTAGGCCAGGTTTTCGCTCTGGAAGACCCGCTTGAGGTCCCGGGCGTACCGGAACTCCTGCACGTCCCCGTTCCCCAGGTACTCGCTCGGCGAGACGGCCTCCCCGGCCCCGTATATCGCTTCCTGCTTCCAGTACACGCCCGGCTTGGTCAGCCGGGACTTGATGTCGGCGAGGTCGGCGGCGGGCATGTGCTTGGCGGCGTCGATCCGCAGGCCGTCCACGCCCAGCGACAGCAGGTCGTTCAGGTATCCGGCGATGCGCCCGCGCACGTGGTCCTCACCGGTGTCCAGGTCGGCGAGTTGCACGAGCTCGCAGTTCTGGACGTTGCCCCGGTCCTGGTAGTTCGAGATCGAGGCCCGGCAGTCGTCCATGTCGGCACCCGAATAGAGCCCCGGATAGGTGTACTTCGTGTACGAAGATCCCCCGGTCCCGGTGTAGGTGGCGCCGCCGTCCGCCGGGCCGGCCATGTGGTTGATGACGGAGTCGACGACGACCTTCACCCCGGCGGCGTGACAGGTGTCGACCATGGCCTTGAAGGAGGCCCGGTCCCCGAGCCGCCCGGCGATCTTGTAGCTGACGGGCTGGTACGAGGTCCACCACTGGCCGCCTTGCGCGTGCTCCTGCGGCGGCGACACCTGCACGTACCCGTACCCGGCGGGTCCGAGGGAATCGGTGCAGGCCGTGGCCACGGAGTCGAAGCGCCACTCGAAGAGGACGGCGGTGACGTCCCTCTCGCCGGGGGGCGCGGCGGCGGCGGGCGGCCCGACGGCGGTGAGGGTGGCGGCGGCAAGCGCACCCGCGGCGACGGCGCGGGCTGTCTGCAGGGTTCTGCCGTTCCTTGCGGTGCGGGGCATGTGGGGCCTCCTGGCGGAGAGGTGGGGATTGCAGGCGACCGTATGGGCCCGCCAACAGCGCTGCAATACCTTGCGCAAGAAATTGCAGAATTGTTTCTTGCGTGTGTCCTGCCGGGAGTTGAGCCGATCCCGTCGGGCCGGGCGCGGCCGGATCGCCGAGCGAGCACTTCGCAGGAGCGGCGGGGTCGGGTGACGCGGCGGGGGAGGCCATTCATCAACTTCCGTTCCCGCGGTGCCCCCGGCCGGACCGGGCTCGTGGGCGGCCTCGGACAGGCGGAACGGTTTACAGGCGTTCAGACCGGTGGTCGTCATTCGACGTTCCCATTCCTGCCCGTTGGTGCCGAGTTCCCTCATTGAGTGGGATGCTCACCCCGTTCCGGCGCGCTGCCTCAACTTCCAGGTGCTGAACCGACAGCCGATCGACGCGGCCGCCTACCAGGCGGACCACCGGAAGCGGATCGACGGCGGCGGCAAACCGGAGGACAGGCCGGTGTCGGCGAACGACTCCCTGATGCGTCCGTTCACGATCGTCGACCCGACCATCCCCTGCGGCCGCCATACTGGAGGGAGTCGGCAGGAAAAGGGATGAGGGCGGATGAGCGAGCACGACGAGGCTGTGCCTTGTGCCGACTCGGGCGGCCAAGAGCGTCCGGTGGATGCCGAGGCCGAAAGGCTGGGGCAGCGCGTGGAGTTCCTCTTCGTCCATGTGCAGCCCCTCGGTCGGCGTTTCACCCTGCAGGAGGTGGTCGACGGTGTGCGCGACGGGGCGCGCCCCGGCGATCCGAAGATCTCGGTCGGCAGGCTGTGGACTCTGCTCAAGGGCAGGGTCGGCAACCCCACGGTCGGCACCCTGCGTGCGCTGGGCGAGTTCTTCGGGGTGCCGATGGCCTACTTCGTCGACGACGAGGTGGCCGACCGGGTCTCCGCGCAGCTCGCCTTGATCGCGGCCATGCGGGCCAACGACGTCCGGTCGGTGGCACTGCGGGCCGCGGCGGTGGCCACGATGTCGTCCCACGGCGTGGACACCGTACGGTCCCTGGTCGAGCGCAGCGCTCTGCTCGAAGCCGGACAGGAAACCGAGCAGGAGACCGGCCAGGCGGTCGACCCGCGCGCCTGAGCCTCGCCCGAACATCTGTCTCCTAGTATCGCGTCGGGGAAACAGGGGATGCGGCTGGGGGGCTGGGTACCAAAGTGGAACAACGCAAGTGGCGCGCGTTCAAGGCGCACTGTGCCGATCTCATCGGGCCGTTGCAGGTGCCGCGCCCGTTCACGATCACGAATCTGTCCGCGCTGGTGGCCAAGCGGCGCGGGCGGCCGCTACGGCTGCTTCCGCTGCCCGGCGGCGACAGCGGGGAATCGGGCGTCTGCGGGATGTGGATCGCCTTCGCCGATACCGATCACGTGTACTACTCCGAGGTCACGAGCCCGGTTCATCAGACGCACATCATCCTGCACGAACTGGCCCACATGCTGCTGGACCACCAGCAGACCGGTGCGCCACAGCAGGCGAGCCTTGAGCGTCTCTTCCCGGACCTGGATCCGGCGATGGCGGCCCGGCTCCTCGCCCGTGCTCGCAGCGGGGCCAGCGGTGAGCAGGAGCAGGAGGCGGAGCTCATGGCCTCGCTGATGTGGCAGCACTTCGACGTTGTCCCGGCCGCGCTGCCGTGCGCCTCACCCACTTCGTCGAATGCCCTGCACCGGGTCATGAGCACGTTCACCGACGCGTACGGATGGGGCGGTTCACGTGCGTCCCTTTGATCTCGTGGTGCTGCCGCTGGTCTGGGTCCTCACCGCATGGAGCCTGTTGGGGTTACGGCGGGCGGCCGGCCGCGACCGGGGGATGTGGGCCCTGTGGGCCATGTGGGCGCTGTGGGCCGTCGCCTTCACCGTGGGGGTCCCGGCGGTCCGGCGGGTGATCGACGCGGTGCTCGGCGTCGCGAGTGTCACCAACCTCTTGGTGCATCTGCTGGCGCTGGCCGCGACGTCGGCGATGGTGGAGTTCGTCCGTGAGCTGACCGGGCGCTCCCAAGGGCGCCCGTCACGGGTGAACCTTATCGGGATGGCGGTCGCGATGACCCTTCTGACCTCGGTCTTCGCCGTGATGCCCCGTCCGCATGGTGATGTCGACCTGCTGACCTACAGCCAGAACTCACCGGCCGGGTTCCTCTACTGGATCATCGTGACGGGGGTCGCGGCCATCGGCCTGGCGGCCTGCGCCGTGCTCTGCTGGATCCACGGAAGCCACGCTCATCCGGGTCCGGTACGTACGTCGTTGTGGCTGATGCGGCTCTCGATGCTCCTCGGAACCGTCTACCTGGCGCATCGGCTCGCCTATCTGACAGCCCGGTACCTGCGGCTGCAGTGGTTCGATTCCGCGGTCGTCAGGGCGATCACCCAAGCGCTACTGGTGCTCACGCTGCTTCTCCTGGCCCTGTCCGTCCTGTGGCCCGCCCTGGCCGGCCACCGTCAGCGTCGGATCGCCGCGCGGCAGGGCCGACGGATCGCTCCTCTGTGGCGGCTGCTGCAGACCGCGACACCGGAGGTGGTGCTTCCGCTGCCCGACGAGTTGCATCGTGGTAACCCCCGGCTGCGGCTCTACCGGTACGTGATCGAGGTCCGGGACAGCATTCTCGCCCTGGAAGGGCATGTGGACGCGGCGCATGTGGCGGCCGCCGAGGCGGAGTTGCGTGCGGCCGGGTTCGGCGGCGACCGCTTGGCCCCCGCCGTGGAAGCGGCGGTGCTGCGGTACGCCATCGCCGCCGAACTCGGCCTTCGCGAGAAGGCGTTCGACCGACGTGCGGTGGCCGGTGACGGGCGCGACCTGGATTCCGAGATCCGGTGGATCGCTCAGGTCGCGGCCGTCATCGACGTCCCGGCTGTGGTCCTGACGGCCGAGCGGTTGTACCTCATGCCCGGCGTGCCGGTGCCGCACCCGCCGGGCCAGGGCTGAGTACGGTCGGCCTACCCGGGCTGTCGCCTACCGGGAATTTCGCCTACCTGGCCTGGCCCCAGTCGATGTAGGTCGCCGAGCCGTCGTCGTTGCGCAGGTGGAAGAGGGCCTGCGACGGGCGCCAGATGCCGATGTTCGCCGCGGGACCGCCGTTGCCGCCGTCCCAGTTGCCCGCGACCGGGATGTCGTTGCCGCCGCCCCAGTCCAGGACGACGAGGCTGCCGTCATCCATCCGCAGGTGGAACTGACCCGTCGACGGACGGAAGACGCCCACATTGTCCGGACCCGCACCGTCCCAGTTCCCCGACACCGCACGGTCGCCCGCCTGGCCCCAGTCGACATACGTCGCCGAACCGTCGTCATTACGCAGGTGGAACGTGCCGTTACGCCAGATACCGACGTTCGCCGCCGCGCCGCCGTCCCAGTTGCCCGCCACCGGCTGGTCCGTACCCCCACCCCAGTCGATCAGCGTCAGACTGCCGTCGTCCATCCGCAGGTGGAACTGACCCGTCGACGGACGGAAGATGCCCACATTGTCCGGACCCGCACCGTCCCAGTTCGCGGACACCGGCAGGTCACTGCCACCACCCCAGTCCACGTACGTGGCCGAACCGTCGTCATTACGCAGGTGGAACATGCCGTTGCGCCAGACACCCACATTCGACGCCGCGCCGCCGTCCCAATTCCCCGCAACCGGCAGATCGCCGGGGTTGTCGTCGACGATGCTGTTGTTGCGGACCGGCCGGAAGGTGCCGTGGCCGGAGTAGTACGGGTAGGGGATCTCGCGGTAGTGCATCCCGCTGCCCGTGAACTCGTAGCCCATGTACGAGGTGCGCGCGGAGTTGGCCCAGCCGCCGAACACGACGATGTGGCCGTTGGCCCCGGCCGCGTCATTGAGCAGGCCGTCGCCCGGCTTCAGGTCGCTCTTGCCGATCCACGAGGCGACACCGGAGGGGACGAAGCTGGTGGTGTCCAGGCCGGGCGTGGAGAGCTTCCAGGCCATCGAGGCGAAGCCGGAACAGTCGGTCCGATAGCCCTGGTAGGTGTTGTCCCAGCTGTACTGGAGCCCGATCCCGACCCAGGACGCGGCGCGTCTGATCACCTCGCTGCGGGCGATGGACGGGCCGGCGGCCACCTGGGACGGGGCGACGGACGCGCCCTGGCCGGCTCCGCCCTTGTCGATGGCGGTGAGGTCGGCGGCGGCGGACGGTGCCGGGACCGGTTCGGCCGCGTGCACCGGTGCGGCGGCCAGAAGGCCGACGATCAGCCCGGCGGCGGCCACTCCGGCCGCGGCCCCTCGACCCAGGACGTGCGTGTTCGACATGAAGGATCCCCCCTACTGACGAGTGCATGACAATGACCCATCCGACCCGGCGCGAGAGGCCGCCACGCACGAGCGTGCGCGTCTATGGTGACGATGGCGATGGCATCAACAGGGCTCCCTGCTTGCCGCCTTGACATCGGATCAGACGAGAAGAGCATCACGGCCCGACCCGACCGGCGTCAACATTAATTGAAAATGACGCAGATCCGGAGCGAGGCGCCTGGCTCAATACCGCTGGACGTTTTGCACCGCTATAGATAGTGAAAGACACGTATTTAGCGCAGTCGATGTCACGG
>NZ_JBSGZP010000164.1:0-12287 GCF_053611065.1 Streptomyces sp. NPDC054840 | reverse complement strand
CCGCCTCAGCGAAGGAATCCCCATGCATCGACTCCTGATCACCGTCGGCTCGGCGAGCGGCCTGCACGCCCGCCCGGCCTCCCTCCTCGTCCAGGCCGCGGCCCGCCAGTCAGCCAAGATCACTATCGGTCGCCCCGGGCAGCCCGCGGTCAATGCGCGCAGCCTGCTCTCCGTCCTCGCACTGGCCGCCGGCCACGGCGAGACTCTGGAACTGACCGCCGAGGGCGAGGCCGGGCCGGAGGCGCTCAAGGAGCTCGTCGGCCTGCTGGCCGCCGACCTGGACGCAGTCGAGGCATGACCACCGTGTTGAAGGGCATCGGGGTCGGCACCGGCAGCACGGCGGGCCCCGTCGCGTGGATGTCGCCTCCGCCGGCACTGCCCGCCCGGCGTCCCGTCACCGATCCCGGGGCAGAGGCGGCCTCCGTCCGCGCCGCGTTGGCCGCCGTCGTCCAGGAGCTGAACGAACGCGCCACCCGGACCGCCGGCGCCGGCGCCGAGGTGCTGGTCGCGCAGGCGATGATGGCCGCCGACCCGGCACTGGCCGACCGGGCCGCCGCGCTGGCCGCCGAAGGCACCGACGGCCCGCACGCTCTGGCAGCGGCCTTCGACGGCTTCCGCGCCGCGCTGCTGGCCGCCGGCGGGTATTTCGCCGAACGCGCCGCTGACCTGGACGACCTGCGCGACCGGGCCGTCGCCCGGCTGCTCGGACTGCCGATGCCCGGACTGCCCGACCCCGGCCACCCGTACGTCCTGTTCGCCCAGGACCTGGCGCCCGCCGACACCGCGCTGCTCGACCCCGAGCGGGTGCTGGCACTGGTCACCGTGCGCGGCGGGCCGACCAGCCACACCGCGATTCTGGCCAAGGCGCTCGGCCTGCCCGCCGTCGTTGGCTGCGAGCGGGCCGGTGACCTCAAGGACGGCCGCCCGGTGCTGGTGCGCGGCACCGAGGGCACGGTCGAAGCTGACCCGGAACCGGCGGCCGTACGGCTGGCCGAGCAGGACGCACGCCGGCGCCACGCACGCGCGGCCGCCTTCCACGGGCCCGGCCGCACCGCCGACGGCCACCGGGTCGCGCTGCTGGTCAACCTTGGCGCGCCGCATGAGCTGGCGGGCGCGGCCGGCGCCGACGCGGAGGGCGTCGGGCTCTTCCGCACCGAGTTCCTCTTCCTGGACCGCGCCGAGGCGCCCGGCCTGGCCGAGCAGACCGCCGCCTACCTGACGGTCTTCGAGGCCTTCGCGGCCCGCCGGGTGGTGGTGCGCACCCTGGACGCGGGAGCGGACAAGCCGCTGCCGTTCGCCACCGCCCCCGACGAGGAGAACCCCGCGCTCGGCATCCGCGGCCTGCGGACCGCGACCCGGGACCCGCAACTGCTGGAGACCCAGCTCGCCGCGATCGCCGCGGCCGCCGGGCGCAGCACTGCCGAGGTGTGGGTGATGGCCCCGATGGTCTCGGTGCCCGGCGAGGCCGCCTGGTTCGCCGAGCGGGTGCGCGCGCACGGGCTGCCCACGGCCGGCGCGATGGTCGAGGTCCCCGCCGCCGCGCTGCGGGCCGAACGGCTGGCCGCGGTATGCGGCTTCCTCAGCATCGGGACCAATGACCTGGCCCAGTACACCTTCGCCGCCGACCGTACCCTGGGCCCGCTGGCCGAGCTGCTCGACCCCTGGCAGCCGGCACTGCTCGACCTGGTCGCCGCCACCGCCCGCGCGGCCGGGGCAGCGGGCCGCGCGGTCGGCGTCTGCGGCGAGGCGGCCGCCGATCCGGCGCTGGCCCTGGTACTGGTCGGCCTCGGGGCCACCAGTCTCTCGATGGCGCCCGCCTGCCTCCCGGAGGTCCGCGCCGCCCTCGCGGTCCACACCCTGGCCGACTGCCGCGCCCTGGCCGAACTGGCCCTCGCCGCCACCGACGCCGCCACCGCCCGCGAGGCGGTCCGGCGAAGGCTGGTGACGCCTGGTCAGCTCAACTAGGGCCGCACTGGACGAGTCTCGAATACGTGCGTGCTGGTGTGGATCCTGCGGGTGTGCAGCATTCGCACGCCGTCGTCAGGAGTCGTACCGGGTGCGCATCACCTCGCTCCACTCCTGGGGCCGAGTGGCCTCGCAGCCGGCGCAGCGGCCGCGGCCACACGCGGGCCGGGTGGGACCGCTGGGCGACATGCGCGTTCGGCTGTGCTTCAGGCGCAGGTGCACGCAGCACAGCGGGCAGCGAACCTCACAAGGCGATTAGTGGTCATAAATTTACTCAACGGTAACCTTTGAAAGCCTCGAATTTAGTCCGTATGTGATATAGGCCGCAGTCAAACGGCGTCTTTTGCCGCGACTGTGTCCCCTGGCCCCATGCCACGGTGCCCCCCAACACCGGCTGTACTCCAACGATCCCTCAGCGAAGGCGACTTCTGAATGAGTGACCGCACCATGCCTGTGGCCGACCCCCGGAACACCGGTACTCCGGCAACGACGGGCACCCCCCACATCGACGCCGGCGACGCCGGTTACAGCAAGGACCTCAAGTCCCGGCATATCAACATGATCGCCATCGGCGGCGCGATCGGCACGGGACTGTTCCTCGGTGCCGGTGGCCGTCTGGCCGGCGCGGGACCCTCGCTCGCCATCGCGTACGCCGTCTGCGGCGTCTTCGCCTTCTTCGTGGTCCGCGCGCTGGGCGAGCTCGTGCTCTACCGCCCGTCCTCCGGCGCGTTCGTGAGCTACGCCCGTGAGTTCATGGGTGAGAAGGGCGCCTACACGGCCGGCTGGCTGTACTTCCTCAACTGGTCGACCACCGCCGTCGCCGACATCACAGCGGCGGCGACCTACGCCCACTTCTGGGCGATGTTCAGCGACATACCGCAGTGGATCCTCGCCCTGATCGCCCTGGCCGTCGTCCTCACCGCGAACCTGATCTCGGTGAAGTACTTCGGCGAGATGGAGTTCTGGTTCGCGATCGTCAAGGTCGCCGCACTGGTGATCTTCATGTGCGTCGGTATCTACCTCGTCGTCACCCAGCACGAGATCGGCGGTCACACGCCGGGGCTGTCCACGATCACGGACAACGGTGGCATCTTCCCGGTCGGCATGCTGCCGATGCTGATGGTCGTCCAGGGTGTCGTCTTCGCGTACGCCTCGGTCGAGCTGTGCGGCGTGGCCGCCGGTGAGACGAAGAACCCCGAGAAGATCATGCCGAAGGCGATCAACTCGATCATGTGGCGCGTGGGCCTCTTCTACGTCGGCTCCGTGGTGCTGCTCGCGCTGCTGATGCCGTACACCTCGTACTCCGGCGACCAGAGCCCCTTCGTCACCGTCTTCGACAAGCTCGGCATCCCGGGCGCGGCGGGCGTGATGAACCTGGTCGTGCTGACCGCGGCGCTCTCCAGCCTGAACTCCGGCCTGTACTCCACCGGCCGTATCCTGCGCTCGATGGCCATGTCGGGCTCCGCGCCCAGGTTCACGGCCCGGATGAACAAAGGCCAGGTGCCCTACGGCGGCATCCTGCTGACCGCCGGCTTCGGTGTCCTCGGCGTCGGCCTGAACTACGTCATGCCGGGCGAGGCGTTCGAGATCGTCCTCAACTTCGCCTCCATCGGCATCCTGGGCACCTGGGCGATGATCATGCTCTGCTCGCTGCTGTTCTGGTCGCGTGCCAAGCAGGGACGGTTGGCCCGGCCCTCGTACCAGCTGCCCTGGGCTCCGTACACCCAGGTCGGGACGCTGGTGTTCCTCGCCTCCGTCGTGGGCCTGATGTGGTGGGGCGGCGGCGTCGGCCGGACGACCGTGAACTGCCTGCCGCTGATCGCGGCCCTGCTGGTCGGCGGCTGGTTCATGGTCCGCAAGCGGGTCACGGCCCTGGCGACGTCGCAGTCGGAGGGCTGACCCCTCGCACGCTGTACGCACAAGCCCCCGCCGGATCTTTCCGGCGGGGGCTTCCGCATCAGCAGCCGGGCGAAACGGCGTGAGGCGGTGGTCCGTGATCAGCGGGGGTGCGTCGGCGGCCCGGGTCGAGGACGCGGGCGAGCGTGTCGAGGGCCTGCTCGGAGGGCTGGGTCGCGCGACCCTGCTCCAGGCGCGAGGAGTCGACGCTGACTCCGGACAGGTGCGCGATCTTCGCGGCGCAGCCCTTCGGGACCTGGGGGCGGGTTCCTCGGGCGCTCGGTGCCTGCTGTCGTGGAAGAGGACACCGTCAGGCGCCGGTCGACGGCGGTGTCGGGGGAGTGACTCGCATAAACGAACGTGGTGCTGATTCGCTGGTCCGACCTGCTCGGCCTCGCCGGGGAGGAAGGGAGGGCTCGGCTGAGGGAACCGGCCTCGATTCCTCGACGACGTACCGTTGGGCGGCGAGAAGATCAGCACGCTGGGGATGACGGCGATGCGAGGCCGGCATTGGAACGACAAGACGATCGTGGACGGCCGAAGGCCCCGGCCCGACGCGGATGATGTCCCGTTCATGTCGTTCGAGGAGGCCGAGGATGTCTGGCAGCGGCCGCCCCCTCGGACGAGTGGTGCACGCTTCGGGAGTGAGCCCGCGACGAGCTGCCGGGTGAGGGCGGTCGCTGCGTGGGGATCGGGGGGCAGGGCCACGCAGCGACCGCTCTCCGGACGGGTCAGCTGTTGCTCTCCGGGACGCTGAGGTCGCCGGTCTCCTTCATCGGGCGCACGAGCAGCACATCGCAGGTCGCCCGCTTCGTGACCTCCTCGGCGACCGTGCCCAGCACCCGCTCGGTGAACGAGCGCTGCTGTCGCGCGCCGATGACGAGCAGGTTCCCGTTCCGCTCCTCGGCCACCGAGACGAGGGCCCTGGCGGGCTCGCCGTCGACCAGCAGCGCCGCGGTGATCGTGGCACCCTGCTGCCGGGCGACGGCGACGGCTGCGGCCACCGCCTCGCTGGCGGCCGCCTTCCCCAGTACCTGGCCGACCCGCGTGTCGCCGCCGGCCGTGGCGACGTTCTTCGCGTCGGCCCGCCGCGGCATGTCGGAGTAGGCGCACACGATGACCAGGTCGCCGCCCTCCCGGGTCGCGGCCAGCGCGGCGCGCCGGACGGTCGGTGCGGCCAGAGACGACCCGTCGGTCCCCACGACGATGGTGGTGTAGTTGGTGATCTCAGGCTCTGCCATCAGATGCCCCCTTCATCAGTGCCCGCCGGGAGCGGTGGTGGCCGCCTCGATGTTGCGGACGATCGGCGGTTCCTTGATCCACGCCATGGCCACCGCAGCGCACGCGAGGAGCACGCCCGTCGTCATGATCACGTTGTTGGGGTTGTCGTTCAGAACGTGCTTGAAGATCCAGCCGAAGCTGACGGACTGGATCAGCATCGGGATGACGATCATCATGTTGATGATCCCCATGTACACGCCGTACCGCGTCGACGGGATCATCCGCACCGCCATGATGTACGGGACGCCCATGATCGACGCCCACGCGATACCGAGACCGATGATCGGGATGAACAGCAGGTACTTGTTCGACAGGTGAGGGAAGATGAGGAGCCCGACGGCGGCGAGCAGCAGGCACCCCATGTGCACGAACTTCGCGCCCCGGCGCTGCGCGATCGATACGAGTGTGAAGGCGCATGCGAAGGTCACGATGTTGTACCAGCCGTTGACCAGTCCGGTCCAGCCGATCGCCTCGGAGAAGCCAGGAGAGTCGGCGTCGGTCGTGTGCCACACCGATTTCGCGATCGACTGCGTCACGAACTGCCAGTAGCAGAGCATGCCGTACCACTGGAACAAGTACACCAGCGCGAGCTTGCGCAGCCCGACCGGCATCTCGACGATCGCCTCGAAGATCTCCTTGAAGAACCGCCCGACGCCGCCCTTCTTGTCCTTCATCGCCTCCAGTTCCTCGGGCGTCGGCGGGATCTCCGGGGTGGTGAGAACCGAGACGAGCACGGACGCGATCGAGCACACCGACCCGAGCATGAACGCGCCGAAGACCCAATAGGGGATTCCCGAGTCCGTCAAGCCGCTGAGCACCTTCTGGAAGACGAACAGGGATATGTTCGCCAGCGTGATGCCGAGGCCGGTGAAGAAGCTCTGCGCGAGGAAGCCCTTGCCGAGTTGCGACGGCGGGAGCTTGTCGGCGATGAGCGCGCGGTACGGCTCCATCGCGGTGTTGTTGCTCGCGTCCAGGAGCCACAGCAGCAGCACGGCCATCCAGATCGCCGAGACGAACGGGAAGAGGAAGAGGCACAGGCTGCAGCCGATCGCGCCGATGATGAAGAAGGGCTTTCGGCGGCCCCACTTCGGGCTCCATGTCCGGTCCGACCAGGCGCCGATGAGCGGCTGGACCAGCAGTCCGGTCATCGGTCCGGCGAGGTTGAGGATCGGCAGACTCTCGGGGGATGCGCCCAGGAACTGAAAGATCGGGTTCACCGCGGTCTGCTGCATCCCGAAGCTGTACTGGATGCCGAAGAAGCCGAGGTTCATCAGCAGGATCTGCCGCATGTTCATCAGCGGCTTCTGCCGTACGACCGTGGTGGGCTGCAGGTTCGTCGAGGCGCTCATCGCGTGCCCCTGCAGTGCGCCTCGATGCTGTGGAGCCTTCTGCTTGTCGAACTCAAGGTCTGTGCCTCCGTGCGTCAGTGCTGTTGCGAGGGTTCGGAGTACGGACGTGCTCTCCGGGCGCGGGGGTCTGGAAGGGGTTAATGCGGTCCACGCGGGCGTGGCGGGGCCGTGGTCTCACGCAGGACGAGACGGATGGGCATCTGCACATGCCCCGGCACCTCGGCGCCCGGCTCGGCCAGTTGCCGCAGTAGGAGCCGGGCAGCCTCCGCGCCCTGGCCGGCGACCGGCTGGGCGACGGTGGTCAAGCCGACCACCTCGGCGAGTTCGTGGTCGTCGAAGCCGACGACGGACACGTCGTCAGGCACCTTCAGGCGGTGGCGCCGCAGCGCGCGCAGTGCGCCCATCGCCATCTCGTCCGACTGCGCGAACACAGCGGTCGGCGGGCGCGGGCCGGCCAGCAGTTCGGTCATGGCCCGCTCGCCGCCCTCGACGGTGTAGTCGCCGTCCGCCTCCAGGGCTGTGTCATGTTCGATCCCCGCGTCGGCCAGGACATCCAGGTAGGCCTGACGCCGCTCGACGGGGGTGGTCCAGTGCAGCGGTCCGCTGGCCCCGGCGATCATGCCGATCCGGCGGTGGCCGAGGTTGACCAGATGCCGTACGGCGCTTTCGGTCCCGGCCCGGTCGTCGATGCCGACCACGGTGAAGCCGGACCGGGCGCCGCCGACGACGGTGGCCATCGGCACGCCCAGGGAGCGCAGCGCAGCGGCCTCCTCCTCATCGGGGACCAGCAGGGAGAGCACCGCGTCCACCCGCTTGCGGACCGGCAGCTTGGTGAAGAAACGCAGGCGGGTCTCCGGTGAGCCCAGGTTGTACAGCAGCACGTCGTACCCGGCGGCGCTGAAGACCTTCTCGGCGGCGTCCAGCACGGTGCCGAAGAACCAGCGGCCGACGTACGGGACCAGGACACCGATGGTGTAGGTGCGGCCACTGGCCAGGCTGGAGGCGGAGCGGGACGCGGTGTAGCCGAGCTGGGCGGCGACGGCCGAGATCTGGGCCCGCACCTCGTCGGACACGCCTGGCCGGCCGCGCAGCGCTCGGGACACGGTGGACGCGGAGACGCCGGCGGCGCGAGCGACGTCATTGATGCTGGCTGTCACGACGCAGCTCCTCCTGTTGGGTTTCACGGCGGTGTGATCCGTGAGTTACGTGAACGTAAACCCGGCACCCTTGTTGCGCAAGCGTTTGCGTTCATATTTACTTGGGCCGCTCCTCAAGAAACCTGATTGGTATCGAAGGGCAGCGCACACGTTTGAGCGCTGCGAGCGACAGGAACTGCACATGCGATACGCCCCGCCCGGCCTCTGCGTGAACGACTTCGCGCTCCTGCGTGAGGAGGACGGCACGTACGCGGTGCTGCACCTGCAGGGGCCCTGGACAACGGAGTTCGACCATCTGCGGATGGAGACCTCCTACGGCAGGGCAACATCCAGCGACCTGGTCCACTGGCAGCCGCAGGGCACTGCCTTCGGCAACGGCCTGCCCGGCCGCTTCGATCAGCGGGCGGTGTGGACCATGCACCCGTTCCGGCACGGCGACGGAATGACGATGTTCTACACCGGTGTCTCCGCACTCACCCCGGGTGGCTGGCCACTCCAGGCCGTCGGCCTCGCGTACTCGGATCGCACCGACGGCACGGGCTGGCGGCGCCACGGCACCGGGCCGGTCGTCGAGGCGGACCCGCGCTGGTACCGCACCGGCGAGAACATGGCCTGGCGCGACCCCTTCGTCGTACGCGACGACGAATCGGACGGCTGGGTGATGGTCGTCTGCGCCAGCGACGCCTCCCTGCCCGTCGAGGTCGGCGGATGTGTCGCTCTGGCCACCTCCGACGACCTGGAGCACTGGACGGTCCACCCACCCCTCATCTCACCCGGCGACGTCGACGAACTGGAGTGCCCCGTCCTGGAACGCCTCGACGACGGAAGCTGGTTGCTGCTCGGATCCATCGGCGCGAC
Source organism: Streptomyces sp. NPDC054840 (assembly GCF_053611065.1). Lineage (NCBI taxonomy): Bacteria > Bacillati > Actinomycetota > Actinomycetes > Kitasatosporales > Streptomycetaceae > Streptomyces > Streptomyces sp. NPDC054840. Next base: position 3,781 of record NZ_JBSGZP010000164.1, on the reverse strand, counting down.
TCGCGGCTTCGAGGCATGGACCGCCCCGAGCCTGCGGGGCCCCTGGAACCGGCGCGGCCCCCTCGGCCCGACCGGCGCCTACGCCCCCCGCGTCATTCCGGCCCCCGACGGCTCCCGCGTCGTGCTGCACACCGCGCCCCGCCGGGTCGGGCTCACCGACACCGGCGACCGCTGCCGCGGCATGCTCGCCCAGCCCAAATCCCTCGTCACCACAGGCGGTTCGGGGCCCCGCCTGGAATGGTGGGCCGGCCTGAACGCCTGGCTCGGCGAAGAGACGGACCGGCCCTCCCTGCACGCGGTCGGCGACATCGGCGTATCCGGGCCGGTCGAAATCAGCCTCCGCACCGACACCCCGGACGCTGGCCGTTCCACCCTCTCCGTCGGCTGCGACGGCAAGAACCTGTGGATCACCGGCACCGACGGGACGCGGCTCGGCGAGACCATCCTGACCGAACCCGCCGCCACCCTGCGCATCCTCACCATCGGCGAATACGTCGAGGTCTACGCCGACAACGTCTTCGCCCTCACGACCCTGTGCTACTCAGGCCACGCCACCTCATGGATGGCCGTCATCGACGGACGCGAACACACCGTCCCTGTCCGTCCGATCCGCCTGCCCGACCCGCACCGCGACGACGCCTCCGCAATCTGGCCCGGCCCCTCACCCCAGTGACGGGCAGAAGCCCGCTCCTGGAACCCCGGAGGTTCAGTGATATACCGGCTCGGGCCTCCCTCGAAACCGCCGCGGCCGTCGAGCCGGACGTGACGTGGTCGCGGCCCTCGGGGGCGGCGTCGCGCCCGTCATGGTGGCGGTCCGCGAGCGGCTCGGTGTATCGGTCGAGCGCGGGTCACCCGCTCACAGCGCAGGAGTGGTCGGGCGCCGACGGTGGGCGCGGCCGCCGGGTCAGGCAGTCGGGTCCGCTTCCTCGTCCTCGACAGGCGGACCGCCCTCGACGATGTGCATGGCCGCTTCCTCGGCGCTCGCCGCGCCTCCGTCCATGCCCTCGTCCTGGGCGATCAGTTCCTTGGTGGTGTCGGTACGGGCGCCCTCGTCCGGCGCCCGCAGTCGCCCGGCGCGGTCGGAACCCACCTCGGTGTCGATCGGTTCTCCCTGCCCGCCCGGCAGGTCCCCCAGACCGTCCCCTTCGGGTTCCGCCACGTCCGGGACCTCCTGGGCGAGCCTTTCGTCCAGGGTTTCGCCGGCTTTCTGCTCCTCCGCCGTCGTGCCGTATTTGGTGGCGCCCAAGGGCTTTTCGGGAGGGGAGCAGCCCTCGTCCAACATGTCGTCGTAGGTGCGCTCGTCCACGGCGTTCTGGAGGTCCAGGGGCGCCGCGTCCTCTTGCTCCTCGTTGGTGCCCGTGGGTTGATAGGCGTCGTCCGCCATCTGGTTCTCACTCATCAGGCCCTCCTTTGCCATGGCCGGCAGGTCATGCGCCGAGGTTCGTGATCGCGCTGTCCAGCCGCGAAGCCAAGGCGTCGAGGTCCTGCTCGGTCGATGTGCCGGCCGGAAGTGTCGCGGCCAGATCTCGGCCGGATGCGATTTCGACCGCCCCGGAGTACGGCTCCGATGCCAGCCGGTCCGAGGGCACTACCTCGGTACGACCCTCCAGCAGCACGAGTGAGTGGTTCTCACCGGACAGATCGAGCAGGGCGCGTACCTGTTCGCGTGTGACTGCCATGGCTCGTCCCCTCTCACCGGCTCCCGGAGGCGGAGTCGGAGCCGGAGTCGGAGTCGGATTCGGATTCCGAGGGATTTCCGGCTTCCTCCTCGGGTGCGGCCTCGACACCGGCCAAGGGCTCCCCGCTGCCCGTGCCGGCCTGGTGGTAACCCTCTCGGGCGCTGGCCGTGCCGGGCACGACGCGCTCCCGCGCCTGACTCTCCGAGCCGGAGTGGGCTCCCGGTTCCTCGCTGCTGCGGGCGCGCTCGTACGGGTTCTGCCGCGCGGCGTCCGGTGTGTGCTCGGTCATCTCGGTGTCCTTCCGTCTCGATGACCCCGTGGGGCGGCTGCCCGCGAGGGGGCGTGCGAAACGGCGAAACAGCCGTGCGCGCCCGGCCGGCGGCACCCGCTCCCGCAGGTGTGTCGCCGGCCCGGAGAAGGCGGGCGAAGGCGGAGGGCCGGCCCGAGCCGAGCGCATTGGAGACGGGGAGCCGGGCAGACGCAATTCATACGCACCCGCCCACGAGCGGCGGCTGCCCGGATCATCCATAGAGCTTCACCTGGAGGTGTCATGGACCACTCTCGCGCACCCGTACTCGAGGCGCTGCAGGACTTCCGACGCCGAGGCGACATCGCGTACGGCCCGCCGGGCCACAAGCAGGGACGCGGGGTGGACCCGAGAGTTGCCGACATCGTGGGTCTCGATGTCTTCCGGGCGGATGTGCTGGCACTCAACGGGCTGGACGACCGGCGGCAGTCGCAGGGCGTGTTGAGCCAGGCCCAGGAGCTGATGGCCGATGCGGTGGGTGCGGAGAAGGCGTTCTTCTCCACCTGCGGAAGCTCGCTCTCGGTGAAGTCCGCGATGCTGGCGGTCGCGGGGCCCGGCGAAAAGCTGCTGCTGTCGAGGAACGCCCACAAGTCCGTCATCGCGGCGGTGGTGGTGAACGGCGTCGAGCCGATCTGGGTGCACCCGAAATTCGATACGGAACGACACCTGGCACACCCGCCGGAGCCGGACGACGTACGGCGGCGGCTCCAGGAGCATCCCGATGCCAAGGGGATGCTCCTGATCACCCCCACCGATTGGGGCACGTGCGCCGACATCAAGGGCGTGGCGGACGTCTGCCACGCCTTCGACGTGCCGCTGATCGTCGACGAGGCATGGGGCGCCCACCTGCCCTTCCACCCGGACCTGCCGGCCTGGGGCATCGACGCGGACGCGGATCTGGTCGTGACGAGCGTGCACAAGATGGGCGGAGCCGTCGAGCAGAGTTCGGTCTTCCACCTCCAGCACGACCGGGTCTCGCCGGACGTGCTCAAGCAGCGGGAAGACCTGCTGGGGACGACCAGTGCCTCTCCGCTGGTGTACGCCACGCTCGACGGCTGGCGGCGCCAGATGGTGGAGCACGGCCGGGACCTGCTGGAGGGTGCGATGCGGCGGGCAGCACGGATAAGGGAGACCGTCGCCGGCCTTCCCGGGCTCAGGCTGATGGACCGCGAGGTGATCGAGGCGGGTCTCGCGGCAGAACTCGATCCGCTCAAGATCGTGCTTGATGTGCGCGACCTCGGCATCAGCGGCATGCAGGCGGCGGAGTGGCTGCGGGCCGAGTGTCACGTCGACGTGGGAGGTTCCGACACCTGCCGGATCAGCGCGTCGATCACTCATGCGGATGACGGCGAGACCGAGAAGGTCCTCGTCGACGCCCTGCGCACGCTGGTGGACCGCGCCGATTCGATCGAACGGCAGCCCGCCGTACATCTCCCTCGGCCGTCAGCGCTGGAACTGGAGCAGGCGCGCCTGCCCCGCGACGCATTCTTCGCCGAGGCCGAGCACGTACCGGTCCACGAGGCCATCGGACGGATCGCCGCGGAGATGATCAGCCCTTATCCGCCGGGCGTGCCCGTGGTGGCGCCGGGCGAGGTCATCAACGCGGAGGTGGTGGACTATCTGCGCAGCGGTGTCGAGCACGGCATGCTGGTCCCTGATGCGGCGGACCCGTCGGTGAAGACGTTCCGGGTGGTGGCTCGCGGCAAGAGCGGCTGAGACGTCGATACTTCGCCGACAGGAGTTGCTTGCCGAGTGCACGACCGAGGTGACGATCGGGGCTACGAACGGCCTGCGC
>NZ_JBSGZP010000163.1:0-12301 GCF_053611065.1 Streptomyces sp. NPDC054840 | reverse complement strand
GCTCCGCCTCGACCTCGGCGGTGATCCGGCCGCGTTCGGCGATCAGCGCCCCGGCCGCGCCCCGGGTCACCACCACCAGCGGCACCCGCCGGCTGAGCTCCGCCGCCGCCCGGGCCACCCCCGCCGGCTCCGGCAGCCCGGCCAGCAGCCGGGCCTCCTCCTCGTTCGGCAGCAGCACGTCCACCCCCGCCACGGCGTCCAGGAAGCGCTGCGGCCCGAGGCCGGCCAGGAATCCGGCCGAGGCGGGGTCCACGCTCACCGGCACCCCCCGTGTCCGGGCCGCGTGCAGCGCGACCGTGGCCAGCTCCCGGCTGCTGTCGGCGAAGTACAGATAGCCGGACAGGTGGAGATGGGCCGCCCCGTCCAACAGGGAGGGGGTCCAGTCGGCGGGGCAGAGCCGCAGCGAAGCCCCGCTGTCGGTCAGGAAGGTCCGTTCCGCGCCCTTGCCGACCAGCGCGACCACCGTGCCGGTCGGCTCCCGCGCGTCGATCACCAGCCGCGGCCGTACCCCGGCGTCCACCAGTGCCCGCTCGTGCCAGCGCGCCGACTCGGCACCCACCCGCGCCAGGAGCCGTACTTCCGCGGTCCCCGCACGGGCCGCCCAGCAGGCCGCGTTGGCCCCGGCCCCGCCCGGCAGAGTCCGGATGCGGGCAGCCGTGTCGGTGGCCGGAGCCAGCGGCTCCGGATGTATGGCCACCACGTCCGTCACCACGTCCCCGACGACGAGCAACGCCCCCGGCCCGGTCATGCCCGCGCCGCCCAGGCCCCCGCGATCCGGGCGCCGAGCCGCACGTTGCCGCGTACCGCCGCCAGGTTCGCCTCCAGGGAGGCGCCGTCCGTCGCCCGTACCAGGAACCCCAGCAGGAACGGTGTCACCGCCTGCCCCGTGATCCCTCGCTCGCGGCACTCGGCGAGAGCCTCCGCCAGCACCCGGTCGTGCAGCGCCGGATCCAGTTGCTCCTCCCGCGCCACCGGATTGGCCACCAGCAGCGCCGAGTCGGCACCTCCCAGCGCGTCCTGAGCGGCCATCACCGCCGCGACCTCCTCGGGCCCGTACACCGTCCAGTCCACCGGCTCGCCCGAGTCGGCCAGGTAGAACCCGGGGAAACGGTCCGTCCCGTAGCCGAGCACCCCCACCCCCAGCGTCTCCAGCCGCTGCAGCGTTCCCGGCACGTCCAGGATCGACTTCACCCCCGCGCAGACCACGGTGATCCGCGTCCGCGCCAGCAGCGACAGGTCCGCCGACTCGTCCTGCGTCCGGGCCCACTCCCGGTGTACGCCGCCCAGCCCGCCCGTGGCGAAGACCCGCAGGCCCGCCCGGGCCGCGAGGAAGGCGGTCGCGGACACCGTCGTCGCCCCGGTCGCCCCCGTCGCCAGCGCGGGCGCCAGATCCCGGTGGCCGAGCTTGCGTACGCCCTCGCCGCCCGCGATCCGCTCCAGCTGCGCCTTGTCAAGGCCCGCGTACGCCACCCCGTCCACGACCGCGATCGTCGCCGGAACCGCGCCCTCCGCGCGGACCGATGCCTCCAGTTCGAGGCCCACCGCCAGGTTGCGGGGGCGGGGCAGACCGTGCGCGATGATCGTCGACTCCAAGGCCACCACGGGCTTTCCCCGGGCGAGCGCCTCGCGTACCTCCGCCGACAGGACCGGGATCTCAGATGCTCTGTGCTGTGACATGTCCCCATCCATGGCACGGGATTGACGCCCCCAAACTCTCTCCCGCCACACCCGTCCCCACCTGTCCGAGTAGCGTTCCTCCATCGACATGTGCGGCTTCCACGACGAGCCGGCCGACCGGAACGGCCCCGTCTACGCGGACCGGGACGCGAGCGCCGTCCGCCAGGGCCGGGCCCTCGGCGCCCTGCTCGCCGCCACGCTGGGTCCCGGCCGCACACGGTGCTCGACCACGCCCGCGGCGTCGGAACCCGGTCACCGGGCCTCGCGGCACCGGGCCACCGGGCCACCCGGTTCACCGGGAGCGACCTCAGCTCCGCCTCCGTGGCCCGCGCCGCCCGCGAGGCCGCCCACCGCTCGCTCACCCCTGCCCGTCGCCGTCGCCGACATGCGGGCCCCTGCCCTTCACCGACGCCTCCCGACAACGCCGTGGTCCGCGCCGACAACGCCCTGCCGCACCTGCTGACCGCCCGGGACGTGGACGCGGCCCTGGCCGAAACCCGGGGGGTGCCGCGCCCCGGAGGACTGCCGCTGCTCTCCACCCGTCCGTACGGGGAGCCGCTCCGGGCACGGCCGGATGTCGAGCGCGACGTACTGGGCGCTGCCGGAGGAGGAGACGGCCGAGTAACGTGCGGCTGGGCCGGGTTCGCCGACCCGCTTCGGCACGCACGGGCGGACACCGGTTCCACCAGCCGGTACTCGTCGCCCGGCGCCCGGCCGCGCCATGACGGACGGCCGCCGCGGGACAGCGGCCGGGGGAAGCGCTGGACAGGGTGACTCGTCCGGCGGGCCGTTCCTGGACGCTGTGGTCACCGCGACGCAGGACGGGCCGCACTAGGCTGGCGCGCCATGAGCACCAGTGATCACGCCACCGCCCCCGCTTCCTTCTCTGTCTGCGTCGCGGACGCCGAACTGGAGGCGGACGACCTCGACCCCGGGCAGATCGTCTCCGGCGAGCCCGTCGTGACCGGCAAGGTGCTGTGGGAGTCGGCGGACGGCAAGCAGGTGCGCGGGATCTGGCAGATCACCCCCGGTGTCGTCACCGACATCGAGGCGAACGAGCTCTTCGTGGTCGTCAGCGGCCGCGCCACCGTCGAGGTCGAGGGCGGGGAGACGCTGGAGGTCGGCCCCGGCTCCGCCTGCGTCCTCAGGGAGGGCGACCGGACCACCTGGACCGTGCACGAGACGCTGCGCAAGGCCTACCACATCAGCTACTGACCACGCCCTTCGCGGACACGGGGTGGCGGCGCGCCGTGAACAGCGCGAGCGCCGCCATCGGCAGCAGCAGCGCGGCGCCGACGGCGTTCAGCCAGCCGTAGCCCGCGCCGGACATGATCAGCCCGGCGGCCGCTCCGCCCAGCCCGGCGGCCGCGTTCATCGTGAGGTCGCTCAGCCCCTGTACGGCGGCCCGCGCGGGCTGCGGCACCGAGTCCGTCAGCAGGGCCGAGCCGGACACCATCCCGGCGGACCAGCCGAGGCCGAGCAGGAAAAGCCCGAGTGCGCTGCGCCCGTGACTGGGCCCGGCCGTTCCGGCGAGCAGCGCGGCGACGGACAGGAGCCCCGCGGCCAGTCCGATCACGGAGAGCCGGCCGAGCCGGTCCGCGAGCCAGCCCATCAGGGGGGAGAAGGCGAACATGCCCGCGATGTGACCGCTGATCACCAGCCCGATGAGCTCCAGGCCCGCCCCGTGGTGGCTCAGGTCCATCGGGGTCATCACCATGATCGAGACCATGGTGGTGTGTGACACGGCGACGGTGAGCAGGGCGAGCCGGGCCCGCGGCGAGGCCTTCACGGCGGCGAATCCGGCCCTCAGGGAGCGTCCTTCGCGGGTCTGCTCCTCGGGAGCGGCGAGCGCCCGGGCCGTCAGCAGCGGATCGGGGCGCAGGAGTACGCCGATCAGCGTGGCGGTGAGCAGGAAGACGGCGGCGGCCCAGACGAACGGGCCGGCCGTCTCGGGTATCGCGGTGCCGGCGAAGCTGCGGCTGGCCGGTGCGGACAGGTTGGGCCCGAGCACCGCGCCGACGGTCGAGGCCCACACCACGACCGAGATGGCCCGGGCCCGGTGGTCCGGGGCCGCCAGGTCCGCGGCGGCGAACCGGGCCTGCAGGTTGGCCGAGGAGGCGGCGCCGAAGGCGGCCATGCCGAGCAGCAGCAGCGGGAAGCTCTTGAGCGTGGCGGCGAGGACGACCAGGCCCGCTCCGGCGGCCCCGATCAGGTAGGCCAGGACCAGGCCGGGTCGGCGGCCGCGCGCGTTCATCAGAGCGGCGAGCGGCAGCGAGACGACGGCGGTGCCGATCACCGCGGCGGTGGAGGCGACGCCGGACAGCGCCTCGGTGCCGCTGACCTCGGTGGCGAGTACGGGGGCCAGGGCGATGCTGATCGGCACCCCGAGGCCGCCGAGGACCTGGCCGGCCATGAGGACCCGGGAGATGCGGCGCTGCAACCGGGCCCGCTCGGGCGGGCCGACCGGCCGCACCGGCATGTCGGTGCCGGGCGCGGCGGTCACGGCGCCCACCGGTTTCGGGGGTGCGCGACACGGGGCGCGGGGTAGGCGGGGAGGCCGGGTGCGGCGGCAGCAGTAGTCACCGCCGCAGTGTGCCAGCCCTTACCTCGCGACGGAACCGATCCTGAGCCGGGGCGGAAGCACGCCGGAGTCCGGCCGGTCCCGAGGACGCTCCGCGCGCCGGTCCGCAGGCCGGGCCGGGGGACAGGTCCTCAGGTCAGGGCCCGCTCAGAACAGCGGCTCCGGGAGCACGCCCTCCAGCGCGAGCAGCTGCCGCTTCGTCTCCACACCGCCGCCGAATCCCCCGATTCCCCCGTCGTTCTCCACGACCCGGTGGCAGGCCACCACCAGCGGCAGCGGGTTCGATCCCATGGCGTTGCCGACGGCCTGGGCGGCGCCCGGCTGTCCGACGCGGGCGGCCAGCTCCCCGTAGCCGACGACCGATCCGTAGGGCACGGAGCGGTCCAGCTCCTGGAGCACCTGCCGGTTGAAGCCGGAGCTGAGGCGCCAGTCCAGCGGCAGCTCGAAGCGCCGCAGCGACCCCCCGAAGTATGCGGTGAGCTGGCGTATCGGCTCGGCCAGCAGCACTTCCTCGCCCGGCGCGGGACGCCGGGCGTCGGCGCCGAGCCGGGAGACGAGCGGGCCGATCATCCTGTCGACCCGGTCCGGCTCGGCATGGAACTCGACCCGGACCAGACCTTCCGGGCTCGCGGCCAGGAGCAGAGGCCCGCCGAGGACACCGTCGCCGGCGACGACGGTCCATTCGATGTGCGGCCCGCGGGGCCGCTCGGTGCTGTCCACGCGTCCACCGTACGGCCACCGGCCGACACGGCGGTCACGGTTGTGGATGTCGGCCACATCGCCCGCCTGCCCGCGCGCCGGACGCCCGCCCGCCTACCTGCGTGCCTGCCTACCCGCCTGCCTGCCTGCCCGCCTGTGTGTTCGCCCGTCTGCCCGGACGGGGCCCGGAGATCAGAATCCGCCGACCGCGTCCCGGACCACGTCCGGGGCGTTGGTGATGATCCCGTCCACCCCCATGGCCTGCACCTTCCGGGCGGTGGCCGCGTCGTCCACGATCCAGGTGTCCACCTCCATGGCCTTGCCGTGCGCGCCGCGCAGACCGTGCACGGCCGCGACCCAGTCGGCCGAGATCGTCGTGTGCCACGGGTTGATGCGGTCGGTGAACTCCGCGTAGCGGGGCAGGTCCTCAACGGTGGGGGTGCCCAGGAAAGCCGTCACCAGGTCCGGGCGCAGGCCGTGCACGCTGCGCACGGAGTCGGCGCTGAAGCTCTGCACCACCAGGCGCTTCGCGACGTGGCGCGCGTCGAGCCAGCCGGCCTCGTCCAGCACCTGCAGGGTCTGCTCCTCGATCCCGGGGTACAGCTCCGGCTTCTTGATCTCCAGCAGCAGCCGCTGCCGGTTGCGCTGTACCCGGTCGAGGTACTGCCGCAGGGTCGGTACGGAGGCGCCCGCGTATTCGTCGCCGAACCAGCTGCCCGCGTCCAGCAGGGCGATCTCGTCCGCCGCGAAGTCCTGGACCTTCCAGGGCGCCCGGTCCGGGAACCGCTGCTCGACGTCCGTGGTCCGGGCCAGGGTGTCGTCGTGGATCACCACCAGCACGCCGTCCTTGGTGCGCTGCACGTCGTTCTCGACCCAGTCGAAGCCCATCTGCATCGCCAGGTCGATCGCGTCGAGGGTGTTCTCCGGGGCGTACGCGGAGGCCCCCCGGTGGGCGTACACGACAGGGCCCCCCAGCGCGGCCCGGCCGGCGCCGGTTCCGGCTCCGGTGTCGGTTCCGGTCGCGGATCCGGGACCGGTGGCGGCGTACGAGGCCGTCCCGCCCAGCAGGGTGAGAGTGAAGCCCAGGAATGCGGCGGCTGCCGCGGCGGCGGGTCGGACGTACATGTGCGTTCTCCTCGGGTCGTGAGCCCTGTTCCTGCGTCAGACGGGTGCGGAGCGGCAGACGTTGTGGCGATGCACTTCACCGCGATCATGGGGTTGAAGATCACTGAGCCGCCACCGAACTACGACAAACGGACCAGAAGGAATGACAGCGGCCCGGGCGGCCGGGAGCGGCCCGAGCACGCCGCCGACCCGCTGGGGCGCGTGAGTGTCGGTGGGGGGTCGTACGGTTGACCCATGCGGCCCGTATCGAAGATCGAACGCACGGTGGCGCCTTTCGAGGTCGTCAGCCCCTACCAGCCCAGCGGCGACCAGCCGGCGGCCATCGCCGAGCTGGAGAAGCGCATCCGTGCAGGTGAGAAGGATGTCGTCCTGCTGGGTGCGACCGGCACCGGCAAGTCGGCGACGACCGCCTGGATGATCGAGAAGCTCCAGCGCCCCACCCTGGTCATGGCGCCGAACAAGACGCTCGCCGCCCAGCTGGCGAACGAGTTCCGTGAGCTCCTGCCGAACAACGCCGTCGAGTACTTCGTCTCGTACTACGACTACTACCAGCCCGAGGCCTACGTACCGCAGTCGGACACGTACATCGAGAAGGACTCCTCGATCAACGAGGAGGTGGAGCGGCTGCGCCACTCCGCGACCAATTCGCTGCTGACCCGGCGCGACGTGATCGTCGTCGCCTCCGTGTCCTGCATCTACGGCCTCGGCACCCCGCAGGAGTACGTCGACCGGATGGTCTCGCTCAAGGTGGGCGAGGAGACGGACCGGGACCAGCTGCTGCGCCGCTTCGTGGACATCCAGTACACCCGCAACGACGTCGCCTTCACCCGTGGCACCTTCCGGGTGCGCGGCGACACGATCGAGATCTTCCCGGTCTACGAGGAACTGGCCGTCCGGATCGAAATGTTCGGCGACGAGATCGAGGCCCTCTCCACCCTGCACCCGCTGACCGGCGAGGTCATCAGCGAGGACCGCGAGCTGTACGTCTTCCCCGCCAGCCACTACGTCGCCGGCCCCGAGCGCATGGAGAAGGCGGTCCGCGGCATCGAGGCGGAGCTGGCCGAGCGCCTCGCCGAGCTGGAGAAGCAGGGCAAGATGCTGGAGGCGCAGCGGCTGCGCATGCGCACCACGTACGACTTGGAGATGATGCGCCAGATCGGGTCCTGCTCCGGCATCGAGAACTACTCGCTGCACATGGACGACCGTGAGCGCGGCTCCGCGCCCAACACCCTCATCGACTACTTCCCGGAGGACTTCCTCCTGGTCATCGACGAGTCGCACGTCACCGTGCCGCAGATCGGCGCCATGTACGAGGGCGACGCATCCCGCAAGCGCACCCTCGTCGACCACGGGTTCCGGCTGCCGTCCGCCCTGGACAACCGGCCGCTGAAGTGGGAGGAGTTCCAGGAGCGCATCGGGCAGACCGTCTATCTGTCGGCGACCCCCGGAAAGTACGAGCTCTCGCGCGGCGACGGCTTCGTCGAGCAGATCATCCGCCCCACCGGCCTCATCGACCCCGAGGTCGTGGTCAAGCCCACCGAGGGGCAGATCGACGACCTGGTCCACGAGATCCGGCAGCGGGTCGAGAAGAACGAGCGGATCCTCGTCACCACCCTCACCAAGAAGATGGCCGAGGACCTCACGGACTACTTCCTGGAGCTCGGCATCCAGGTGCGGTACCTGCACAGCGACGTGGACACCCTGCGCCGCATCGAGCTGCTGCGCGAGCTGCGGGCCGGCGAGTACGACGTCCTGGTCGGCATCAACCTGCTCCGGGAGGGCCTCGACCTGCCCGAGGTGTCCCTGGTGGCGATCCTCGACGCCGACAAGGAGGGCTTCCTGCGCTCCGGGACCTCCCTGATCCAGACCATCGGCCGTGCCGCGCGCAACGTGTCCGGCCAGGTCCACATGTACGCGGACAAGATGACCCCGGCGATGGAGAAGGCCATCGACGAGACCAACCGGCGCCGCGAGAAGCAGATCGCCTACAACACGGCCAACGGGATCGACCCCCAGCCGCTGCGCAAGAAGATCAACGACATCGTGGCGACCATCGCCCGCGAGGAACTGGACACCGAGGAGCTCCTCGGCACCGGATACCGGCAGGCGCAGGACGGCAAGGGCGCCAAGGCCCCGGTGCCGGCGCTCGGCGGCCGGGCCGCCGCGGCCAAGACGGGCGGAAAGGGCGCGAAGGGCACGAGGGGCGCTAAGGGCGCCGCCGGCGCCGAGGTGCTCACCGACCGGCCCGCAGCCGAACTGGCCGCGCTCATCGAGCAGATGACCGAGCGCATGCGCGGGGCTGCCGCCGAGCTCCAGTTCGAGGTCGCGGCCCGGATCCGGGACGAGGTGGGCGAGCTGAAGAAGGAGTTGCGGCAGATGAAGGAAGCGGGCCTCGCCTGACCGGGAGCCGGTCAGTAGGGTTGGGTCACAGCCGCAGGTACACGCTGCACGCTCGTCATGGGGGCGGGCCAGGGAGAGGGGACAGTACGTGACGGTCAACATGACCAAGGGTCAGGCCATCAGTCTGCAGAAGGCGGACGGAGGCACGCTGACCGCGGTCCGTATGGGCCTCGGCTGGCAGGCGGCGAAGCGCCGCGGACTGTTCGGCTCGCGCACCCGGGAGATCGACCTCGATGCCTCGGCGGTGCTCTTCGCCGACAAGCAGCCCGTCGACGTGGTCTTCTTCCGGCACCTGCAGAGCGACGACGGCTCGGTGCGCCACACCGGCGACAACCTCGTCGGCGGAGTCGGCCAGGGCGGGGACGACGAGGCGATCCTCGTCGACCTCCAGCGCGTGCCGGTGCACATCGACCAGATCGTCTTCACGGTGAACTCCTTCACCGGCCAGACGTTCCAGGAAGTGCAGAACGCGTTCTGCCGCATCGTCGACGAGACCAACGGCCAGGAGATGGCCCGCTACACCCTCGACGGCGGCGGTCAGTACACCGCCCAGATCATGGCCAAGGTGTCCCGCGCGGGCGCGGGCTGGCAGATGACGGCCCTCGGTAACCCGGCCAACGGCCGCACCTTCCAGGACCTCATGCCGGCGATCCTGCCGCACCTGTAGCAGTACCGGACAAGAGAAGAAGGCACGGGGGAGGGGCTGCACGATGACGGCCGAACTGGTCCGGGGGCAGAATCACCCCGTGTCCCAGAGCCGGGTGGAGGTCAGGGTCTCGGCGGGCACACCCGTGCTCGCCCTGGCCTCGCTCGCCGACGAAGAGGGCCGGTTCTCCGGCAACGGGATACTCGCCCACCCGGGCGCCAGGTCCCTGCCCGGCATCGAGTCGCCGGGGGAGCTCGCCGACCGGCACACCTTCGCCGTCGACCTCGACGAGGTCACGGCGGACGTCCACCGGCTCGGCGTCCTGCTCGTCCTGCCGCCCGGCGGCCCGGACCGCTTCGGCGCGGTACCGGCCTCCTACGTGGCCGTGGCCGACCCGGAGGGCGCCGAGCTCGCCGGATACACCCTGACGGGGCTCGACGCCGAGACGGCCGTCGTCGCCCTGGAGCTGTACCGGCGCCAGGGCGCCTGGAAGGTCCGCGCCGTGGGCCAGGGCTACGCCGAGGGCCTCGGCGCCCTGCTCACCGACGGCGGGCTGTCGGCACTCGCGGCTGCGGAGCTGGCCGCCGCCGCCCTGGGCACGACCCCGCGTACCGCGGGGGCCGACGCCACCCGCGCGACCATGCCGACCCTCGTCGGCGACGTCCGCGCCCCGCAGACCCCGGCGCAGGCTCCCGCGCCCGCCTCTGAACCGCCGGACCCGGTCCCCGTCTCCGGGCACCCGTACGCCGGTACGCCCGGGCCCGCGCCCGCCGGCGACACCGCCGGCTCCCCGCCCACCATCAGCTACGCCCACCCGCGGCGCCGCCGCACCAGCACCGAGCCGCCCGAGCCCGCGCCGCGGGCCGCCGCGCCGCAGGAACCGGGCCAGGCCCCGCGGCCCGTCGCCGGCGACGCCAGTGGCTGGTCCATGGAGGAGCGGCTCTACAACCAGGTCTGGGGGATGTTCGAGGATCTGGCCCGCACGGTGGCCGCGTACCGCAGCGCCGTCGAGTTCGCCGACTCCCGCATGGACCGCGAGCTCGACGAAGCGCTGTCCGACCCGCGCCACCGCCTCGGCGGCTCCGGGAACGCCGCCCGCGACACCGCGCGGGCTCGCCGCGAGGAGCTCGTCGCCCAGGCCCAGGCCGTCCTCGACCGGGACCTGGCCCAGCTGATCGCCGAGTCGCAGGTCGTCGAACCCGCGCTGCCGGCCGCGTACGCCCGCTGGGACAACCCCGTCTGGCACGGTCACCGGACGCCCGAGGAGAGCCCGCTGGCTCTGCGCCTGGGCGATCTGCACCTGCCCGAGCGGCCCGACCTGCGCATCCCGATGCTGACCCGGCTCCCGCTGGAGCGCGGGCTCTGGATCGACAACGGCCGCACCGGCTCCGAGGCCGCGATGACCATGGACACCGACCGGCTGCGCCGGGCCGCCATGGACATGGCCGTCGCCCTGGCGGTCCGGTTCCTCGCCGTCCACCCCGCCGACCGGTTCTCCGTCCACGTCATCGACGCGGCCGGGGCCGGATCCGCCTCCCTGGCACCGCTGGTGCGCGCCGGGGTGCTGGCCGGGCCGCCGGCCGCCGGGGCCGCCGGGGTCACCCAGACCCTGGCGCGGCTGACCCGGCGGGTGGACCTCGTACAGATGGCGCTGCGGGCCGGCGCCCCCGAGGACCTGCCGCCGGACGTGGACACGGCCGACCAGCTGCTGATCGTGCACGACTTCCCGCACGGCTTCGACGACCGCGCCGTCACCCAGCTGCGCTACCTCGCCGACGAGGGCGCGGCGGTCGGCGTGCACCTGCTGATGGTCGCGGACCGCGACGAGGCCTCGGCCTACGGGCCGCTGCTCGACCCGCTGTGGCGCTCCCTGATGCGGCTCTCGCCGGTGCCGGACAACCACCTGGCCGACCCCTGGGTCCATCACGCCTGGACCTTCGAACCGGACCTGCCCCCGCGGGGCAGCAGGGTCCTCGACCAGGCACTGGACCGGGTGGCGGAGGCCCGGCGCACTACCCGCCCGTGACCATTCTTTGGGATTCTCTTTACCTAAACCGTCTCTGACGGGTATGCTCGTGGGTGCGGAGGGGAGTATTCCTGCTTTCCTGCTACGGCGTACCCGTCAATACGGACCACTTCTGCTGAACGAACGAAGTCGGTCCCGGGGCGCCGGCCCACGGCCTCCAGGCCTCCTGGGTGGAAGAGACCTCCGGCAGCGATGACGCTGACGAAGTGCTGAGCCATCCGCCGGAGGCGTGTTTCACCATGGAAGTTTCCTGGGCCCTTTGGGCACTGACCATTCTCGGTCTGTCCCTTCTGATCGGCGCCGATTTCTTCATCGGCCGCAAACCGCACGACGTGTCCATCAAGGAAGCGGGCACCTGGACGGTCGTCTGGATCGTCCTCGCCGGACTCTTCGGCCTCGGCCTGTGGTTCTTCGGGAACGGCCAGGCATCCCAGGAGTTCTTCGCGGGCTTCATCACCGAGAAGTCCTTGAGCGTCGACAACCTCTTCGTCTTCGTCCTCATCATGGCGAAGTTCGCGGTGCCGTCCCACCTCCAGCAGCGGGTGCTGCTCGTGGGTGTGCTCATCGCACTCGTCCTGCGCGCGATCTTCATCGCGGCCGGCGCCGCGATCATCGCGAGCTTCTCCTGGGTCTTCTACATCTTCGGCGCATTTTTGATCTACACGGCGTGGAAGCTGATCCAGGAGGCCCGCAAGGACGAGGAGGACGAGGAGTTCGAGGAGAACCGCCTCCTGAAGTCGGTCGAGAAGAAGTTCGGCGTCGCCGACCGGTACCACGGCACCAAGCTCTTCATCCAGAACAATGGCAAGCGCGTGCTGACCCCGCTGATGGTCGTCATGCTCGCCATCGGCACCACCGACGTGCTGTTCGCCCTGGACTCGATCCCCGCGATCTTCGGCTTGACCCAGGACCCGTACATCGTCTTCACCGCCAACGCCTTCGCCCTGATGGGTCTGCGCCAGCTGTACTTCCTCATCGGCGGCCTGCTGAAGAAGCTGGTCCACCTCAGCTACGGCCTGTCGGTCATCCTCGGCTTCATCGGCATCAAGCTCGTGCTGCACGCCCTGCACGAGTCCGGGCTGCACGTACCGGTGATCTCGATCCCGGTCTCCCTCGGCGTCATCTGCGGTGTCCTGGTCCTCACCAC
>NZ_JBSGZP010000162.1:0-12373 GCF_053611065.1 Streptomyces sp. NPDC054840 | reverse complement strand
GCTCCTCCGGCCGCTCCAGCTACTTCGGCCGTGGGGCCCCTCCGGCCGCTCCGGCCGAAGGAGGCGTCGGCGCGCGGCGCCACCGGGGACACGGCGCTGACGCCGCCGCACGCTGGGGACGGGCGCACCCAGCCCGTCCCGACGTGGGACTGCTCACCGCGCACGATGGCGGGCCGCGCCTCGCCCCCTCGACAACCGATCGGCCGTCCGTCGTCGCCCTGGTCGTCGGGCCCGCCGTACCTCACGCACGGACTCGAACTCACGGTCCGATCGCTCTCACGGATGTCCATCCCGGGCCGACGGCCGACAGACCGGGTGACTCCGCCCGGATGGACGGGCGGAGTTTGGGCAGCAGCGGGCCATGGCCGTCCTACGAAAGCTCGCCCGCCCCCTGCTCGCCGCCCCGTTCGTCACCGGAGGACTCCGCACCCTGCGCCGCCCCGAGGCCGTCGCGGAAGTGACCCGACCCGTCATCCGGGCGGTCGGGACACGCATCCCGGCCCTTGCCGGGGATCCACTGCAGCTGGTGCGCGTCACCAGCACGATCCAGGCCGCGGCGGGTCTGCTGTTCGCGGCGGGGCGTGCCCCACGCCTGAGCGCGCTCACGCTCGCCGCGACCCTCGTGCCGACCTCCCTCACCGCCCATGCCTTTTGGACGGTGGAGGATCCGGAGGAGCGCGCGCGGCAGCGCGCCCACTTCCTGACCGACCTCTCCGCGCTGGGAGGGCTCCTCATCGCCGCCGCGGACACCCACGGCAAGCCCTCGCTCGCCCACCGCTCGCGGCACGCGCTCGACCACCGCCACCCGGTGGATGCCGTCCGCCGTCCCGTCGAAGCGGCCGCGGCGCGTACGGTCCACCGCGCCAAGGGGGTCGCGGGCTCCCTCACCGGCTCCCGCTGAGGCGGGCCGAACTCCAGCCCCGCTCCGGTCACCCCGGCCGGCAGCGTACCCATCGCACGACGTCCGGGTCCTGGCCGCCGGTACGGTCCGGCGCCCTGATCGAACGGCGAGGAGGCCGACATGGCAGACGCCCGTCCCACCGTCCTGCGGATACCCGTCGGCCCGCTGCTCCGGCCGCGTGTGCCTCGGCCGCGCTTCCTGACGGAAGTCCTGGCCGGCGTCGCCCGGAGCGCCTGGTGCCGCCGTCGCCGACGTATTGCGCCCACCTGTGAAGGCGCCGCCGAGCACCGGTCGTTCTCCGGCGGGAGGAGCGGTTCCGGAGCGGGTGCCACGGGTGAGCCGCCGTGCCGCGACACCTCTGCGGGCACCGCCGGCCGCCGCGAGCGGGCCCACGAGGCTGTTACGGCCCGTACCACCAGCCCCGACGACCTGGCCGCACTGCTCGCGATGCTGGACCTGCAGACCGGGCCGGACGAGAGGCGGGTCCCACCGGAGGAGGACTGACGCCACCACGCACGCGGCCGCGGGCGCGGGCGAGGGGCCCCGCCCCCGCCCAGGGCCCCGGTGAGCTGGGCGGGCGGCGCCGGGCTGGTCCGCCGGACCTGCGACCTCCCGAACCGAGCCGGCTCAGCTGCCGTGAAGGGTGGCGGGCAGCTGCGGGCCATGGTTCGCCCGGCCGTCCGGCTCAGGCGGGCCGGCCCCAGTCGGAGTCCAAGCGGTCGGTCAGTCCGGCAGCGGTGAACGCCGCTTTCAGTTCGTCGTGGCCCTCGGTGAAGTGGGCCCAGCTGTCGCAGTGGACGGGAACGACGCGGCGGGCGCCGAGGATCTGGACGGCTTCGGCGGCCTGGGCGCTGTCCAGGACGATCAGTCCTCCGTCGAAGAGGCCGGGGAAGCGGGGGGCTCCCGCGAAGAGTATGGCGGTGTCCACCGGGGCGTAGCGCTCGGCGATCTCCTTGACCGCGGTGAGCGAGGCGTTGTCGCCGCTGACGTAGACGGTGGGCAGGCCCTCGCCGGTCAGCACGAAGCCGATGACCTGGCCGAGGATCGGTTCGACCTCCGCGCGCACCCCGGGTCCGTGAACGGCGGGTACGCCGGTCACGGTCACGGTGCCGCCGCCCGGGCGGTCCAGTTCGACGGATTCCCAGTCGGCCAGGCCCTTGGCCTTCTCGCCGAGGCGCTGTCCCCCGCCGGGGGTGGTGAGGGTGAGCGGTACGTCTGCGAGCAGGGCCCGGCCGGAGGTGTCGAGGTTGTCGGGGTGCTCGTCATGGGAGAGCAGGACCACGTCGACGGGGCCGAGGTCGCCGGGGCCGGCGAGGGAGGGGGCCGTCTTGGTCAGGGTCACGCCGGGCGACGGGTAGTCGCCGGGGGCGTCGAAGGTCGGGTCGGTCAGGAAGCGCAGGCCGCCGTACTCGAAAAGGGCGGTCGGGCCACCCAGAACGCGGACGGCGAACTGGTCTGTCGATGCGGGCACAGAGGACACGGGGACAACACCTCACGGATATTTGCGAATGAACCGTGAGATGACCGTAGCGGCTTCTCATGGATAGCTGCAAGACGTACCATGAGGAATGTGAAGGAGTTCGTGAGGGAAGACCCGGTCCTGCCGCCGGCCCAGGGCGAGGAGGAGCACATCTCCCTCGCCCTGGCCAACAGCGCCATCGCGCGGCCCGGCGGGCATACCGTCGAC
Organism: Streptomyces sp. NPDC054840; assembly: GCF_053611065.1. Taxonomy (NCBI): domain Bacteria; kingdom Bacillati; phylum Actinomycetota; class Actinomycetes; order Kitasatosporales; family Streptomycetaceae; genus Streptomyces; species Streptomyces sp. NPDC054840. The sequence continues at coordinate 9,785 of NZ_JBSGZP010000162.1, read as the reverse complement.
CTCCTGGGGACCCCCGCACAAGCGAACCACTGGCTGACGGAACGCGGTCTCGCGCCGGTCGACGCCGGTATCCAGGAGATGTGCACGACGCAACTGCGCTCGCTGCGCGAGCAGGTCAGGTCATTGTTCGCGGCCCGCGCCGAGGGCCTCCCGGCCCTCCCCGCCGCCGTCAGGGCTGTCAACGACGCGATGACCCGCGTCCCCACCGCGCCCCTGCTGCAGTGGGACGAGAAGTCCGGCCCCTACCGCGCCACCACGCACCCCACCACCGCCATCCTCGACCACGCCCTGGCGACCCTCGCCGCCGACGCCGCCGACCTCCTCACCTCCCCGAACGCCGAACGCCTCACCGCATGCGGCTCCACCCCCTGCAACCGCTACCTGCTCCGCCAGGGCCGCCGCCACTGGTGCTCCACGCGCTGCGGCGACCGAGCCCGCGCCGCCCGCGCCTACGCCCGGCGCACCCGGACGGGACAGGATGACGAGGCACCCGAGGCCCGGACCTCGTAGCGGCGGCGTCACGGTCACCGGGCCATGCCGTGGGCTGCCTCCTTGATACGCCGTCCGGGTCAGCCCTGGCCGACCGGCGTGTGCTGGGCGCTTCCGTCTTCCGTTCGCGGGCGATGATCCGTCGTGGACCACGCTGGTGTCCCGCCGTCTTCGGCTTCTGGCCCGTAGGGGTTCGGCGGCCCTTCCTGAAAGGCCCCGCTTTGCGCGCTTACGTCATCGACGCCTTCGGCGATACCCCGGCCCTCCGGGAGGTTCCCGTTCCGGACCCCGGCCCGGGCGAAGTGCAGATCAGGGTCCGTGCGGCAGGACTCAATTCCCTCGACTTCAAGACGGCCCGCGGAGAGTTGGCCGGCTCGGGAGCCGAGTTCTCCTTCCCCCTCACCCTCGGCTTCGACGTGTCCGGCACGGTGACCGCAGCGGGCGAGGGCGCCGACTTCACCGTCGGCGACGAGGTCTTCGGCCTGGTGTGGCCGCGTTCCTTCGCGCACGGATCCTTCGCCGAGTACATGACCGCCCCTCGGCAGGCGGCCCTCGCGCCCCGCCCGGAAAGCCTGGACCCCGTGGCCGCCGCGGCGCTGCCGATGACGGGCGGGACCGCCCAGAGCGCGGTGGACTGGCTCGGCCTGACCGAGGGCGAAAAGCTCCTGGTGGTCGGTGCGACCGGCGGCGTGGGCTCTTATGCGCTGCAGATGGCCGCAGGCCGCGGCGCCCACGTCATCGCCGTCGCCACCACGGCGGACCACGAGTACGCCCGATCCCTGGGCGCCGCCGAGACCATCGATCACCGCACCACCGATGTCGCCGACGCGGTCAGCTCCGCCCACCCCGACGGTATCGACGCCGTCATCGACCTCGCCGACGACGCCGAGACAGTCAACACCCGTATCGCACCACTGCTGCGTGACGGCGGCCGGCTGCTCAGCACGGTCTTCGCCACCGATCCCGACGCTCTCGCGGCCCGGGGCATCAGGGCGGTGAACTTCGCCTACCACGCCACCGGCGAAGACATGGCCCGTCTCGCCACCGGGGTGACGGCGGGCGGCCTGCGCGTCGCCGAGACCCGCGCTTACCCCCTCGCCTCCATCGACGAGGCCCGCACCGCCCTCCTGGACGGGCATGTCCGCGGCAAACTCGTCATCACGACCTGACAGCTGCCGGGTGACGGCCCCGCCGGACATGACGCCCCACACCCGACTCCAGGGGTGGGGGGCGTCATTGCTTCCTTGCGCCTGCGCGGGCCCATCCCCGCCCAGGATCAGCCCGCGGAACCGTTCAGGGTGCTGTCGGGGATCCAGGAACCGTGGAGTCCGGCGCTGACGCGGTGGGGGAGGTGGACGGTGGCGATGCGGTCGAGGCCGGATGCGTCGAGCACCAGGAGGTGTGAGGCGTTCTGCTTGAGGTCGGAGACGACGGTGAGGAGGTAGCCGTCGTCCTCGCTCGTGGCGTCGGTGGCGGGGACGAAGACGGCTTCGCCGGGCATGCGGGCGTCGCCGATCTGGTGGATGCGGCGTGCGCCGGTCGTGCGGTCGTACTTGACGATGCCGTAGCCGCCGAAGCCCTTCTCGTCGGGGAAGGAGACGGCGTACTGGTAGCGGTTCTCGGCGCCGAGGTACTCCTCGTTGATGGTGGGGAACTCGACGGGCAGGTCGTCGATGATCTGTTCGTCGACGGTGCCGGCGGTCAGGTCGAGGACCCAGCGGCGGGTGTACGAGCGGGTGACGGGCTCGCTGCCGCGCTCGGGGGCACCGATCCACCAGTTCCAGGAGAGGCGGAAGCCTTCGCGGTCGACGGTGGGGCCTTCGAGGACTATGCGGCCCAGACCGTCCTCGTAGGCGTTGGAGACGTGGAGCATGTTGCCGGGCTCGATGGAGAACCAGCGGGTGTGGCGGGCTCCGTCCTCGCCGCGCGGCATGACGCCGATGCGGGAGGGCTGCTGGTCGCTCCAGCTGTAGGGGATGCCCGAGCTCTCCGTGTGGTCGAAGGTGACGTTGCCCTCGACGAAGACGACGTGGCGCCGGGTGATGGCGAAGTCGTGCTTGAGGGAGGCGGTCGCTCCGGGGACCTCGGCGCTGTGGGTGATGGCGCCCTTGGTGTCGGCGACGTAGTGGGTCAGGAACGGCGGGAAGGGCGAGGAGCCGAAGAAGTGGAGTTCCCCCGTGACGGGGTCTTCCTTGGGGTGTGCGGTCATGGCGGTGCGCAGTTTGCCGTCGAAGTCGTAGGCGCCGATGGTGTCCAGGTCCGGGGTGAGCTCGAAGGGCAGGTTGGCCTCGCAGAGCGCGAGGAGGCGTCCGGCGTGTTCGATGACGTGGGTGCCGGCGGTGCTGGCGGTCAGGTCGGGGCCGTGCTCGGTCATGTACGGGGCACCGTCGAGGGCGGGGGTGTGGACCCAGCGGTTGCGGTACCACTCGGCGCGGCCGTCACGCAGGCGGATGCCGTGGACCATGCCGCTGCCCTTGAACCAGTGGGTGGGGGTGACACCGGGCTTGGGGTTGTGTCCGTTGCGCAGCAGCCGGCCGGTCAGCTCGGGCGGCAGCGTGCCCTCGACGGTGAGGCCGGCGGCGGAGACCTCCTCGGCGACGGGGGTGTAGTGGCCGGTCAGGTACGGCGGGGTGGTCGACATGGCAGGAACCTCTTTCGTGGATGCGTGGATGCGTGGATGCGTGGATGCGTGGATGGCTGGATGCATGCGTGGATGCGTGCGCGCGTGCGTGGATCTGCGGGGGCGCGGAAGTGTGAAGTGGTGCCTGGTCAGACCGCCTGTTCCGCGCGGCCCTTGAGGTGGGAGAGCCAGCCTTCGAGGGAGTCGTGGAGGGCCCTGCCGAGCTCGTCCACCTCGGCGTCGACCGGGGATCCGCTCCAGGATTCCTCGGTGTGGACGACGACACCGGCGTCGGACTGCTCGAAGGCCCATACGTGGATGCCTACGATGCCCTCGACGGTCCCGCCCCACACGATCCGCTTCCCGGGCAGCAGCTCCCGCACGGTGGAGGTGATGTCCAGGCCGTGGGTGAGCCAGCTGAAGGAGCTGCCGGGCAGCAGCGGTCCGTCGACCTCGGTCCGGTCGATGTCCGCGTTCCAGGCGGGCCAGGCCGCGACATCGGTGTGCAGCGCCCACACGGTCGTGAGCGGGGCGTCGATCACGGTGCTCAGGCGGACGATCACGGGGGCGGTCTCGTCGATGGTGACCATGGCTGTACTTCCTGTCTGGATGAGAGATGTCGGTGGTGCGGCTGGACGTACTCCGGCGCCCGACAACGCGGCCGGGTGCGGTGCCGGGCGTCGCGGGCCCGGCAAGATCCGAAAGAGACGGCCTAGTGCTGTGACCGGAAAGGTTCACCGGGTCACGACGCCCGGCACGGCACCTCGCCGCGTTGTCGGACCGCGCAAGTACGCGTCCAGTACGAGCCGCAGCCCTCCGCCTTGCGATGCACCACACCGGACGCCGCAACCCGGCAAACCTTCCCGGCCACAGCACTAGCCGGCTTGCGGCGTTCCGTAGACCACGGCGTTCGCACGGGCGGCTTCGGTGCCGGCCGCCCGCTGGGACGCAGCCGCGTCGCGCAGGCAGCGGCGCAGCACCGCGGTGGGCTCCGAGCCGGCTTCCGGGGACGGGTAGAGGCTGTCGATGATGTCCAGGAGCCGCTGCGGTTGTGCCTGCCATCCGAAGGCGAAGAACGCGAGACCGCGGTCGTGGAACCGCAGAGCGAGGTGGTGGAGTGCGTGCATGCCGGTGACGTCGAGGAAGCGGAGGCGTGTCATGTCACACACCACCACCACGACGCTCTCGTCGAGGACGGTCAAGGCTTCCTCGAGGACAGGGCGGGAGTCGAGGTCGAGTTCACCGTCCGGGGCCAGGTGCACGGTGGGCCCGAAACGTCGCGTCACGATCCGGAAATCGCGTTCCATGAGTATCACCTCGCCAGGACCGGCCGTTCTGATGCACTCCTGCCCTGTGTGGACGGAAATGGTCCTGGTCCGATCCTGCCTCAGCCTCGAAAGCGGCGGCAAGCCCGTCCGTAGGCCTCGCCGCCTCACCTACTTGCCCCGGGTGCGGGTGAGGCCGAAAATTCGTTCAAGAGACCATGTCGTCGGGGCGCCATGCGTACGGTGCTCCAGAGATGGCGAGGTGAGACGCCATGAAACCGGCCTTCCGCATCGCGATCAGGCGGTATGGAACCACCCTCTGCCTGACACCTCTCGGAGACCTCGACCTCGACAGCTGTCCCGCCTTCGACCAGGTCGATCACGCGGTCGGCACGGACACGACGTTCGTGGCCTGCACCATGGCACACGTCGCGTTCATGGACCTCAACGGCCTGCACTGCCTCGTGGCCTTGGCCGGCCGGCTCGAAGTCCGCGGCGTCCGGCTGGTCGTCCACGCCTGGCGGCCGCAACCCCGGCAGTTGCTGGATCTCATCGACGACCTGGGCAGCCTCCCCGACGGCAAGATCCGAGAACGCCGGGCCGCAGCAACCGCCCTGCGCCGCGTCCTCGACTTCCGCGCACACGAGGAGCACGAACACGGCATGTCCAGGGCCCAGGCCGACTTCGTCCCCTCCGGAGCCATCGCCGGACTCAGCCGCAGACCAGGGACCTTCCGTTCCCTTCGCTGACCACCGGCCCACGCACCGGAAACGGTCGCGCCGCGTGTCGGTTCGATGGGAGCAGCCCCTGTCCTCAGCCGGCGAGGGCGACGAGCCTTCGGTACTGCAGCTGGTCAGGACGTCTGGCCGTGAGGTGGACATGGACGTCCGGGAGGCACCTTTTCAGGAGGGCGTAACCGGCCGTGTAGACCTCTTCCTGGGCTTCGGTGTCCGGCGGCATCCACAGGACCAGCAGCACTTCGTGGCGGCGTGCGCCCTCCGGGGTGGCGAAGGACAGCTCGTGCAGGATCAGGCGCGCCTGGTCCGCGGGCAGCGCCGAAACCAGCTCGTCATGGGTCAGATTGCTCTCCAGCTCCGGCGCCAGCACACCGCCTGCCCGGAAGCGGAGGATCACCGTATTGATCTCCCGCGTCTGCCTCAGGTGGTGAAGGGCCTCATGGCAGTCTTCCGTCAGAGCGATCGGGCCGCTCATGAGAACCTCACTTCGCTCAGGGCCGGGGAGGTGTCATCCGGAGGGTCGGCCCTGCATCCCGGTGGGGGTGGCGGCTCTGGGCCGGCCTCGGGCAGCAAACCGAGCATGTCCAGCAGCAGCGCCAGATCTGTGGGGTCGACGGCGTGGGCAGCGACAGCGCGGCGTGCCGCCGTACGGTCCGCTGTCCCGGAACAGGCCAGAAGAGCCGGCGCGTCACATCCGAAGGGATCCTTCACCCGCCGATCCCACCATGCCCGCTCGCCGGGTGCAGCCTGACTGCTCCAGGTGCGCGGGGCCCGCTCGCGAACTCGACCTGGCCCGCAGGATTGTCGGAGCCCGAACGGGTAGGAGCAGTACACATCGACAGTTCGGCCGCCGCGGCTGCCCCGTGCGGCCGAAGAGAGCAGGCAGATCATGGCGAAGCAGCAGAAACCAAACCAGAGCGAAGCAAGCAGACACACCGGTCCACAGCATGGTTGGGCGCCGGACGTGGATGCGACGCGAAAGCAGGAGAATCCGAGTGCCGAGCGGTCTTTCCACGCGGAGGAGCACGCTCCCGCTCGCGGTCCCGGCCGTGAGGTGTCCCAGGAAGAGAAGAAGGGTTCCGGCGTCGATGTAGGAAAGAGCGAAGGCCGCAGAGGAGAGCAGCAGACCAAGGGGGCCAAGAGCCCCAAGGGCATGCATGACCTGGGGCCGCAGGGCGCCTCGCGCCGTCCCAGTGGCACACGGGACGCGTCGGCGGTGACCGGGATCGATCCGCAGGACCCTCCCGGCAAGCGGAACGCCGGCTGACTCGCGCGGCAGACGGGCGCACTCATCTCAACGGCAGTGGCTGAGCACCGCCTCGACCACCTGGCCGACAGAGATGCGCAGGAGCCGGGCATCGGGCAGCGACGCGTGTGCGTCGCCGGGCCGCAAGGGGTCCTCTCCCTCGCGCGGGCACCACAACACCCGGTGTTTCGCGTGAGCGGGCGGGCCCCACAGGCGGGGGGCGACGGGGCCGAAGAGGACGACGGACCGGGTACCCAGGGCCGTCGCGAGGTGCGCCAGACCCGTATCGCCGACCAGGACACAGCGCGCACCGGCCACCAGTGCGGACAGCTCGTCGAAGGGGACGTCGCTGGAGCCGCCGACCACCGCCTCCGATGGCAGTCCCGCGTCGCTCGCCACGCGCCGCGCCAGCGCCCCCTCGCCCGCGCCCGCCGTGACGACCACGGCCTGGCCCGCTCGGCGGAGGGCGCGTACGACCGCTGCGAACCGTTCGGGGGGCCACCGGCGAGAACCGGCGTCGGCGCCGGGGTGGACGACGACGGCGCCCGGGGCGGGCGAGGCGCACGCAGGGGCGGCGATCGAAAGGTCCGTGGGGTCTGCCTCGATGCCGTACCAGCGCAGCAGGCGGCACCAGCGTTCGCGCTCGTGCTCGTCGTCGCGCCACTCGGGTCCGAGGACGTCCGGGGTCCGCACGTGCCGGTAGGCGAGGAGCCGGCGCGGCCGCAGCCGCTGGAGGAGCAGATGGCTGGGGGGCCCGTTCCCCTGTAAATCCACGGCCAGCTCCGGCGGCGGTCCCTCCCAGCTCAATTCGGTGGGGACGCCGCGGCCTCGCGCGGTCGTGGGCAGGACCCGGTCCACGAGGCCGGTGGCAACGGCGACGGTGGCCAGCCGGTCGGGTGCGGCCAGGACGATGTCGCCGTCCGGCATGCTCCTGCGCAGCGCCCGCAGGCAGGGCACCACCGTCAGCAGGTCGCCGAGGCCCAAGGCCCGCAGAACCAGTACCTGGGGGCGGCTGTCGGCGAGCACCTGCTTTCTCGGAGCGGGACCTGCCGGCTTGTGCACACTCATGAGGTCCTTCCGAGGCTCACCAGGGGGACGGGCCGCCGATGCGGCCGCTGTCGCCGGCCGGGATCCGCACCTGAGCGTGCTCCCTCCCGGGTCGCCACCGAGCCGCTCCACCCAGGAAAGCGCGCGTCACGCGGCTGCTGCACTCCACTGTCGCGAGGACGGTCCTCCGGGGCACGCCGGGCTAGGCCGCACGGTGGCGGGACGGCTCCGGACTGCAGCTGTGAGCAAACACACCGGCTGCCCCGTAGGCCTTGGCAGGCCGGGGTCCGGGGCCTCGCAGGGGGCCCGTCGGGTGTCCCCGGTCACCGAGGTGGGTGGGAGGTTCTGCCACCATGGTCCGCGGGCCAGTTCCTCCCCCTTCTGATGCCGGCTGCCGCCGTGCGCGTCGGGCGGTGCGGAGCGCCCGTTCCCTCCGCCTCCTGCGCTTCGCGCTCCACCCTGGGTCCTGCTTGTGTCTGCCTCTGTGTCCGCGTCCTCTTCCGCTCCCCCGCCCGACCGCTCCGTCGACCGCTCCCCGTGGCGGTCCCTCCGCTACCGCAGCATGCGCTGGTGGGCCGTCGCGAACTTCGTGTCCAACGCGGGCACCTGGATGCAGCTGACGGTGCAGAACCTTCTGGTCCTGCAGATCACGGGATCGGCCGCCGCCACCGGCCTGTCCGTGTCCATCCAGATGGCGCCCGGCGTGCTCCTCGGCCTGGCGGGCGGCGCGGCCGTCGACCGCTTGCCCCGCAAGCTGACCGCCGCCGTCGCGCAGGCCCTGCTCGGTGCGGTGGCGCTCGTGACGGCCCTGCTGGTCGCGCTGGGCGGCCTCGGCCTCCCGGTACTGCTGGCGCTGGCCGCGGTGACCGGCCTGATCGCGACCGTCGACGGCCCCGCGTGCGCGCTGCTCGGCAATGATCTCGTCCGCGCCCAGGACGTGCCGTCGGCCATCGGGGTGGGCTCGCTCGTCCACAGCGCCGGACGGCTCGCGGGTGCCGCACTCGCCGGCGTGGCGGTCGGCTTCCTGGGGACGGCGGCGGCCTACGCGGCCAACGGCTTGTCGTTCCTGTTCGTGGCCTGCGTGATCCCGTTCCTCAAGGCGGCCCGCCCGCACGAGGCGGCCCAGCCGGTGGTACCCGCCCCCGCCGGGCGGCCGGCGCCCGAAGGGGCCGAGGCGCAGGGCATGAGCGCCCGGGAGGGGCTCGCCTTCTTCATGCGGCGCCCGCGACTGGTCGCCCTCGCCGCCCTGAACGGGATCAGTGCGCTGTTCGGCCGCAACTACTCGCTCACCCTGGTGGTCCTGGTCACCGGGCCCCTGGCCGGTGACGCGGGTTCCTTCAGCAAGGTCTCCACAGTGCTGGCCGTCGGCGGGATCGTCGGGGCGGTCCTGGGCGCCCGGCTGCGCAGGCCGAGCGTCCGCATGGTCGCGGCCCTGACCCTGGCCGGGGCCGTCCTGCAAATTCTCTCCGGGCTGGCCCCGTCCCTCCTGGTGCTCCTGGTCCTCGTCCTGCCCATGGCGATGGCGGAATCCGTCGGGGACACCGCCCAGTCCACCGTGCTCCAGACCGACCCGCCCGCCCACATGAGGGGCCGTGTGCTCGGCGCCTGGTCCAGCATCCGCACCGTGTGGGGTCTGGCGGCGCCGCCGATGCTGGGGCTGTCCATGGAGCTGGCCGGTGTCCGGGTCACTCTGATCGTGGGGGGACTGGCCATCGCCACGTTCGTTGTCACGGGCTATCTGCTGAAGGGCCGGGAGCCTCGCAGCGGAGCGCTCATCCCGGTGGCCGAGGCAGCCGTGCCCGTCCGGGCCCGGCTGAGCACCGCCGCCTGACCACTGCGGCCGCGACACAGTGCGTCCGGCCCGGGCCGCTCAGGAGGCGGAGGACCGGGCACCCGAGGCGGCCCGGGCGGCGCGATCGGCGAGGCCGGTGGTGGAACGGCCGTCGAGGTAGGGCAGGACGACGGCCTGACCTCCCCAGGCGCGCAGCGCCCGCGCCTCCGGAAGATCGTCCGCCGAATAGTCGCCGCCCTTGACCCACACGTCCGGCCGCAGGAGGCCCAACAGTGTCTGGGGCGTGTCCTCCTCGAAGGCCACGACGGCGTCGACGCTGCCGAGCGCCGCCAGCACCCGTACGCGGTCCTCCAACGGGTTCAGGGGGCGCCCCGGCCCCTTGAGCCGCCGCAGCGAGACGTCCGAGTTCACGCAGACGATCAGGCAGTCGCCGATCCGCCGCGCGCTGTCCAGCAAGCCGACGTGCCCGGCGTGGAGCAGGTCGAAACAGCCGCCCGTGGCGACCACCGTTCCGCCCCGAGCCCGTACGCTCGCGGCCGTCGCGAAGGCGTCGCCGCCCGCGGGCCGGGCCGATGCGCTCCGGGGGGAC
>NZ_JBSGZP010000161.1:0-12385 GCF_053611065.1 Streptomyces sp. NPDC054840 | reverse complement strand
CCCCTGCACAGCGGCGGCGAGCACAGGAGCGATCATCCGGCGCGTCAGGTGGGTGTGTGGGCGGTTTTGCTCGTCGCGGTTCCGTCCTCGTTCTCGGTCTCCGGCGCAGCAGGCTGTTGCGGAGCGGGCGGGGTGCGGATCAGCAACGCGGCCAGCACGGCCAGGGCCCCGATGACGGCACCGATGCCGAATCCCCACCGGATGCCCGTGGCGAGGGCGCCGGTGGTGTCGGCGCCCTCGGCTGCTGCCGTGGCGGCGTGTCCCGACATGACACTGATGACCAGCGCGGTACCGGCGGCCGCCGCGACCTGCTGGAGCGAGCCCAGGATGGCGGAGCCGTGGGGGTAGAGGTGCGGCGGCAGTACGGACAGACCGGAGGTGAAGACGGGGGTGAAGACGAACGCCATGCCCGCGCTCAGGGCCACGTGAAGGGCGAGCACCAGCCACGGCGAGGTCTGTTCGCCCGTGAGGGCGAACAGCGCGAGGCAAAGCGCTGTGAGTACGGCTCCGGGTACGACCAGGCGCGGTGCGCCGAGTCGGTCGTAGAGCTTGCCGACCTGCGGTCCGAGCAGGCCCATGGTCAGGCCGCCGGGGATGAGGAGCAGCCCGGTCTGCAGTGAGGTCAGGCCGCACACCTCCTGCAGGTAGATCGGCAGGAGGATGAACGCACCCATGAGGGCCATGAACGACAGGCACATAAGGCCCAGCGCGACGGAGAAATGACGGAACGTCAGTGCGCGCAGGTCCAGCAGCGGTGCGGACGAGCGCTGCAGTGCCAGTTGTCGCCATACGAACAGCCCTACGAGCACGGCACCGGCCAGGGTGACGGCCTCCGGGGGCAGGGGGGCCTGGCCCGCGTTCTCGGCACCGAGCCCGCTCAGGCCGTAGACCAGGGCTCCGAAGCCCGCTGCCGCCAGGGGGACGGACATCCAGTCGATGGGGACGGCCTGCGGCTCGCCGATGTCGACCAGGTTGCGCCGACCGAATACGGCCATGGCTCCGGCGATCGGGAGCACGGCCAGGAACAGCAGGCGCCATGACCCCAGCTGCAGCAGCACACCGGAGACGGCGGGGCCGAGCGCGGGTGCGACGGAGATGACGAGGGTGATGTTGCCCATGACACGGCCGCGGTCGTGCGGGGGCACGAGGGTCATCAGCGTCGTCATGAGCAGCGGCATCATGACGGCGGTGCCGCCGGCCTGGATGACGCGGGCGGCCAGCAGTACGGGGAAGGCGGGCGCGGCCGCGGCCAGAGCCGTGCCGGCGAGGAACAGCGCCATGGCGAGTCCGAAGGCGGTCCGGGTCGTCACGCGCTGGAGGAACCACCCCGTCACCGGGATGACGACGGCCATGGTGAGCATGAAGGCCGTGGACAGCCACCCCGCGGCGGCTGCGGTGACCTCGAAATCGCGCATGAGCCGCGGGATCGCGTTGACCATGATCGTCTCGTTGAGGAGGACGACGAACGTGGACAGCACGAGGATCCGCAGCACGGCGGTGACGCGGGCGGGCGAGAGGGTGGGCGTTGCGTGTGGTGCGGGCATGGTGCCTTCCGTCATGTGAGTGCCCTCCGTACGTGGCGGGTCACACGGACAGACCCCGGCGGCGGGAAGAACTCATCGGTCTTTCCCGATCCTCTCGGTGCCGCCGCCCGAGCTCAAACCATTTTGCCGACCAGGAACGGCCAGGACATGGCTGCTGCAGCAGGCCGGCGCCGAGCTCCAGCACCACTGGCGGCAAGCGCACCCTTCCTTCCCGAGGCCCCGGACCTGGGGCATTCGCCGCGCTGCCCCGGCGCGTAGGCCGTCGTCGAGCACGGCGACGACGAGGAGTTCGGCACCTGGTCCCCCGCGGGCGGGGAACCAGGCTCATCCGTCGTTCAGTCGCAGCAGTCGCAGCAGCACTTGCACGGATTGCAGCAGCCACCGCCACCGCCACAGCCGTCACCCGAGCCACCGCCGGAACCACCAGAGCCACCGGACCCATGACCGCCGCCCGAACCACCGGAGGAGCCACCCGAGTTGCCGCCGCCCTGGCCGCCGAACCAGCCGTCACTCCCGGAACCGTCTCTGCCGGAACCATCTCGGTTCGAGCCGCCGTTGCCGTTGCCGTTGCCGTTGCCGAACTGCAAGGGCTCTCCGTCGTCCTGGCCTGCGTCTTCGCCGCAGCGGCAGCATCTGGAGCACAACCTGCAATCGCCGCACAACCGGCCCCACCCGTGACACCGCCGGCACTGTCCTTCCGACGGCCGGCCCGACGCCATCGCCCCACCCACGGACGCCATCGCCCCAGCCGTCGGGGCCGCGCCCGCCGGCTCCCCTGTGCCGCAAGCCGTGGCCGTGCCGGTCCCCGAGGGCGCTTCCGTCTCCGCACGGCGTCCCAGCCAGGGCAGCATGCGCAGGCCCCGCACCTGGCGGCGGTGCTGATGGTGACGATGCCGGGGGTCGAAGACCCGGTCGACGGCACGCTCCAACTCGTCGCCCAGAAGCGCCCGCACCAGCCGCTCGTCGACGAAGACGGCGTCGGACAGGGCGAGTCGGATGCCGCGGACGGCGTCGTCGCAGAGCCGGCGCACCTCGGCGCGGTCCGCGCCGGTCACGGCGATCGGATTCCACGCGCCGGACGCCTCGTCCGCGTCCAGATCCTCCACCGCGTCCAGCAGATGCGCCAGCCGACCGAACAGGCGGCCGGCTTCAGCCAGCGGTTCGGCGTTGCCCGGGCGGTCCGTGAGCACCGCGGTGTACGAGAAGGCGGCTGCGGTCGCCGTCTCCGCAGGCTCCGTGACCGTCAGCAGCGAGCCACCGGGGCCCGTCGACCGCTCGACGTCCGGCTGGCGCTCGACCGCCGCGAGCAGCAGCGCGGTGTCGAAGCCGAGCCGTTCGCCGCCCGCGACGCCCGCACGGTCCCAGTTGTGGGCGATCCGGCGTGCCGCCAGCGCCATCGGACGGCGCCCCACCAGGCCGTCGCCGTCGGCCACATGGTCACGCATCTTCGCTGCGGCCAGCACCAGCGACACCGTCGCCGCCAGCCGCGCACCTTCACCCTGCGCCACGTCCGCCGACCGCATCCCGCGCAGCGGGCACGGACCGGCACCCCGCCGCCAGTCCCCGGTTCGCTCCGACTGCGCTTCGGTCAGCACCGAGACGATCAGGCCGTCGTAGTTGGTGGCCACCCTCGCGAACTGCCCGTACTCGCTGCGCAAAGTCAGGCACAGCCCGCACAGGTGCGCCATCCACTCGGTACGCAAGCCCTCGCCCAGGCGATGACGGCATGGCCTGATGATTCCGAACACCTAAGTTCTCCCCCGTAGGAACAGCTAGCCGGACGCATCCGGTCGAACGGCTCACGGACGCAAGCCTGTCGCATGAGCACGACCCGGCGTGACGTCAACCGCAGGTGACATCAACGCGCGGCCGACATCCTAAAGGGTCCCTTCCGAAGGGTGTCTGCGGAGTCGACGACCTACTGAAGCGTTCTCCGTCACCGGGGCCGGCGACGCTGACAGGCGAATGCGCCTCGCCGGGGTCACGGACCGCCCGCACTTACCACGCTCGGCGGGAGCTGCCGACGGCCGTGCCGGCGTGACACGATCTCGTCCGGAGAAGTGACCATGCGCCCGGCTGTACGAGGGCTTCCGGCGGAGAGTAATGAGGCTGCGATGAGTGAACCGACGAAGCCCGAGATCGAACTTCCGGGGGGTGACGCTCCCCAGGAGCTGACCATCCGGGACCTCGTGGTCGGGGACGGGCCCGAGGCGAAGCCGGGCAGGGTGGTCCGGGTGCACTACGTCGGGGTCACTTTCGAGTCCGGAAGGGAGTTCGACGCCTCCTGGGACCGGGACCGGCCGTTCAAGTTCGCCGTGGGCGGTGGCAGCGTCATCAAGGGCTGGGACCGGGGAATCAGGGGGATGAAGGTCGGCGGCCGACGCGAGATCATCATTCCCCCGCGCCTCGGCTACGGCAAGCAGTCCCCCTCGCCGTTGATCCCGGCGGGTTCCACGCTGGTTTTCGTGGTGGACCTGCTCTCAGTGGTGTGAGGAACGCTTCGCACGCTTGCTCCGGCCCGGCAGGCGAACGCCGTGAGACATCGCGGCGGCGGGTGGTGCGGAGCGCACGGTCTGCGGCAGGTTCCGGCCGGGGGGCCGGCTCCGCTCCCACCCGGGGTGCGGTGCCGCGTCTCCCACCCGGAGGGAAGGATCCGGGACTCGTTCAGGCGGGAGCGGGAACGGATGCCGGCCTGTCGGACACGGCGCCGGCGTACTTCCGCGGGGGCGGCATCCCGTTCTCCTGGCCGCCGCGGATCGCGGCGGCTGCGGCCGAGAGGCCGACGGGCCGGGAGGCGGACCAGTCGCTCGTCCTGCGCAGCCCCTGATCGATGTCCACCTCGGGCGACCAGCCGAGCATGTCCCGTGCCCGTGTGATGAGCGGGCGCCTGCGGGTCGGGTCGTCGACGGGGAGGGGGTGGTACTGGATCTCCGACAGCGAGCCGACCGTTTCGGATCACTCCGAAACGGCCCCTTGGTCCAGGCTCAGCCCCCGTCAGTCGGCGGCCCGGCGCCTGCCCCGTTGGCGGCGCGGGTACGGCCACAGGCGCGGCGAGCGTTTGGCGGCCACGTCCTCGACCCAGCCGAAGGTCAGCACCAGCAGGCCGACCAGCGGGATCGCCACCAGCAGCGTGAACCACTGGCTGGCCAGCAGCCACTGGAAGTTCTCGTAGAAGAAGGGAACGCTCCAGAGGGGGTCGATCAGCGGAATGGCGGCCACCAGGGCGACCTGGTGCCACAGATAGACGCTGACAGCGCGTGCGTTGAGCAGGGTGATCAGGCCGTTCCACCGTTCCAGCAACCTGGGCCAGCGATCCCAGGCCGGGCTCACGTGGAGCAGGATGGCAACGAAGCCCAAGGACCACAGTGCCTGGGCGATCGGCCAGGACTCGATGTCGGTCGGTACGGTCGGATCGACCGGCCGGGTCTGCAGGTACCAGAGGCCGGCCACCATGATCAGCGGCGCGATGGACGGCAGTACGTACTGCGGGATCTTCTTGAGCAGCCCTTCCTGGTGGGCCATGCCGAGGATCCAGCAGGAGCCGAACATGGTGAAGTCGTTGGCGGTCTCCCAGACCCGGCTGTAGACGGACTCCTGATCGGCGAAGAACGTGTTCATGACGATCACCAGCGCCAGGGGGGTGAACAGCGTCACGACCGGAAGTCGTCGCAGCGCCCAGAGCATCAGCGGTGAGAGCAGCACGTACCACAGGTAGGCCCGGAGGTACCAGAGCGGGACGGTGATCTGCGCCGCCCAGGTGTGTTCCACGCGGTGGAAACCGGGCAGGTCGTCCGCGAACGGCGGGGTGCTCAGCGGCAGGATCCAGAACGCCAGCTTGGTCCACCACCAGGTGGGGTGGCCGTCGGAGTCGGGGCCCCAGCCGTCGAGGATCTGGAGGGCGATCAGGACGCCGCCGAACAGCCACATCGGCGGCAGCAGCCGGCGCAGCCGGCCACGGATCACGCCGAGGGCGGGACGGCCGAGCGAGCGGGCCATCAGCGAGCCGGCCAGCGCGAACATCACTCCCATCGACGGAAAGACGAGGGGCAGCCAGAACCAGCTGAAGGTGTGGTAGAGCATCACGCGGCCCAACGCCAGCGCGCGCAGCAGGTCGAGATAGCGGTCGCGGCCGCCCTGGCGTGTGAGCGGTGCCTCCGGCTCCGGCTCCGGCTCCGGCACCGGCACCGGCACCGGCTCCTGCCGCAGAGCAGCGGGGATCCTCAACTTGACGGTGTCCCTGTTGCGCCCGAGGTCGGTGAATGCAGTCATGGTCAGACCTCCACCGGTACAGCGACCTCGCCGGTGCGCGCCAGCTTCTGCCAACGCAGTCGGCCACCGGTCATCGCCGTGATCGCGGACTGCAACAGGACGATGTACATCAGCTGCCGGTAGACCAGTTGCTGGATCGGCAGGCTGATCAGGTACCAGGGCTTCTCGCGGTCGAGCCGGAAGGCGTACCAGGAGAGTGCGCCCTGGAGCAGAATGAAGCCGCCCCAGCTGGCGAGGGTGATCGGGGCGTCCCCGAACAGCACGCCGTACAGCAGGAACAAGTCGACCAGCGGCGCGAGCAGCGGGGCGACCACGCCGAACAGCACGACGAGCGGCAGCCCGAGTCGGCCGAAGCGCCCGGCCGGGCCGCGGGAGGTCACCGCGCCGCGGTGCTTCCACATCGCCTGCATGCTGCCGTAGCTCCAGCGGTACCGCTGGGACCAGAGCTGCTGGAGACTGGCGGGAGCCTCGGTCCAGGCGCGGGCGTGCTCGGCGTAGACGATCCGCCAGCCGTCGCAGAGCACCGCGATGGTGATGTCGGTGTCCTCGGCAAGGGTGTCGTCGCTCATCCCGCCGACCCGCTTCAGTGCCTCCTTGCGGAAGGCGCCGACCGCGCCGGGAATGGTCTGGATGACGCCCAGCATGTCGTACATCCGGCGGTCCAGGTTGTGGCCGAGGACGTACTCGATGTGCTGCCAGGCGCCGATCAGGCTGTCGCGGTTGCCGACCTTGGCGTTGCCCGCCACCGCGCCGATCGCCGGATCGCCGAAGGGCTGGACCAGCTCGCGCACGGTCGACGGCTCGAAGACGGTGTCGCCGTCCATCATCACGATGACGTCGTGCGAGGCGGCCGCGATACCGGTGTTGAGCGCGCTGGACTTACCGCCGTTGACCTTGCGGATCAGCCGGACGAACGGCAGGCCCATCTCCTCGACGATGTCCGCGGTGCCGTCCGTGGAGCCGTCGTCGATGACGATCACCTCGATCGGGTAGTCACTGACGGCCAGGGAGTTGAGGGTGTTGGCTATGCACTCGCGCTCGTTGTAGGCCGGGACCAGTACGGTGACCCGCTCGGTGACGGGCGGTCCCCAGGCGTCCCGCCGCTTGGAGCGACGGGCGTGGATCGGTGCGAGGACGAGCATCAGCCCGAACCGGCCGAAGTTGAGGAAGCCGACGAGGGCCAGCAGCCAGACCAGCACCGGCAGGGTGTGCACGGCGACCTGGGTGGCCCAGATGTATCCCTTGCCCGCCCACAGCTGGTACCCGTGCACCGGCACGGTGGCGCTGGTGGCTCCGAGCGCGTCGGAGATGGTGGTGAAGCGGTAGCCCTGGGCCTGCAGTTTGTCGATGATCTGCTCGAGCGCGGCGATGGTCTGGGTGCGGTCGCCACCCGCGTCGTGCAGCAGGATCAGCGCGCCCGCACCGGGCTTGGACGGCATCGCAGCCTTGACGATCTCCTCGACCCCGGGACGCCTCCAGTCGTCGGTGTCGCGGTCGATGAACGCGGTGAGGTAGCCGCGCGCGCCCACGTACTTGATCACTGGATAGTTCCAGTCGTCCAGCGCCGAGGCGTCGGAGGAGTACGGCGGCCGGAACAGCGCGCTGTGGACGCCCGCGACGCCGGCCAGCGCCAGCTGCGTCTGCGCCAGCTCCCAGCTGATCCGGGCGTGGGACTGGTACACCAGATCGGGGTGGGTGAAGGTGTGCACGCCGAGTTCGTGGCCGCCCGCGACGATCTGCCGGATCAGCTCCGGGTTGCGTGTGGTCATGGCGCCGGTCACGAAGAAGTCCGCACGGACGTCACGGGCGGCGAGAACCTCCAGGATCTTCGGAGTCCACTCCGGCGAGGGGCCGTCGTCGAAGCTCAGAACCACGGTGCGGTCGGGGATGTGATAGCTCACGGGCTGCGCGTTCTTGGTGCCACGCGCGTCGATGACCGGACCGCCCTTGAGCAGGTTGTCCGGCACGGTGGTCTTGTCGACCGAGATCGCGATCCGGGAATCGTGGAACGCCTCGTTGGTGGCGAGGCCGCGCAGGACGAGGAGCGCGAGCAGGCACGCCAGCAAGGACAGCGGCATGAAGAAGCGCAGTGGCGGCGCGGCCAGTCGGCGCGGCCTCAGCAGGGACTGCCGGCGGCGCTGGTGGCGGGACAATGACGCTCCTGGAGATGGTGGTGCGGGGAGATCAGGGGTGCTTGGACGGGGGGCCCGAAGGCCTTGCCCCGCGCGGCACGGGAGTCGTGGGCTTCGACGTGGTCGTCGCCTTCGATGTGGTCGCCGTGGGCTTCGACGCGGTGGCCGAGGTCTTCGTCCGGGGTGTGGCGGAGCGCGAGGCCGTCCGAGGCGCGGACGACGCGGATGACGGGGTGGGCGACTGCGCCGCCACGGGTGAGGGCGACGGAGCGGGCGGCCGCGAGGGCCGCGCGGGTATGCCCATCGCCGGGGCGTCCGCCTGCACGCCGATCAGGCTGCCGCCCATGGCGACCGCCAGGATCGCGCCGACCACGGAGACCGGCCAGCCGAAGCCCCGCAACAGACGGCCGCGCAGCCCCGACTGGTCGACGAACACCGGTGCGGGAGCGAGCTCCTCACAGCTCAACTCGGACATGTCAGGCGGTGGAGGGTGCGCCGGTCCGCGTTCGATGGAAGTCATGACTGAGCGCACCTTGCGAGGCCTTTCATTGCAGGGTACGTAGACCGCGGGATCGCAGGGCGAACGCTAGTGCACCGGCCGGGGTCGACTTGGGCTCGATATGACCATTTGGCACGATCCGCTCAAGTGCTGTGATCGGATCGAAATGGAATTAGTGATACCGGTTAGTGGGCGGTGGCCGGTCACCCGAACCGTAGGATGACCCCCTCGTGTGATCAGCCGTGATCTTCACGCAAAGGGCGCGTCCAGGTACCGCCTCTACGCCCCAAGGAGCCCGTGTGAGCCAGCCTCGCCGCACCTCTCGTCGCCGCGTGTGGGCCGCGCTCACGCTGCCTGCCCTCCTGTGCGTACTCGCCGCGTGTTCCGGCGGCCCCGGTGACGATGCCGCCCCCGCCCCCAGTACCTCGCCGACCCCGGCCGGACCGCCGGGAACGCTGTTCGACGACTTCCACTACAGCGGCCCCGACGATCCTTCCCTCACCGCCCACGGCTGGGAGATCCGTGCCGGCGGTGGTGGCCCGGGCATCAAGGACACCTGGTCCACCGCCGGTGCCGGCTTCCCCTCCGACCCGACGGCCCAGGGGGGCAGGGTCCTGCAGCTGCAGGCCTCCACCGACGGCACCAAGCAGGGCACCAAGCAGGTCGAGGTACAGAGCACCGGTACCCCCCTCTTCAACGGGACCTTCGCCGCTCGGGTCCACCTCAGCGACAAGCCCACGAGCGGTGGCAACGGCGACCACGTCGTCCAGACCTTCTTCCCGATCTCCGCCTCGGACTCCTCGGCGAACTACAGCGAACTCGACTACGAGTACATGCCGAACGGCGGCTGGGGTTCGGTGGGGCCGCAGCTCGACACCACGAGCTGGCACAAGGCCGATCCGCCGGACCGGGTCACCCACGCGCTCAAGCAACACGTCGAGGGCTGGCACATCATGATGATCACCGCCCTGAACGGAAAGGTCACCTATTCCCTGGACGGCAAAGAGCTGTTCACCAGCTCCGGCAAGTACGTCCCACGCGAGAAGATGGACATCCACTTCAGCAATTGGTTCATCGACCTTCCCTTCACCCGTGGTTCCCGCACATGGGACATGAAGGTCAACTGGTTCTACTACAAGGACGGTGAGGCCGTCTCCCACGCGGATGTCCAGAAAACGGTGGACGGCTTCTACAGTGCCGGCACGAATTACATCAACACCGTGCCGAAGTCCTGACCCGGTCCGAGTCACGTCGTTCGTCCACCTGCTGGAATCCCGAGCGCGACGAGCTGCCCCCGTCCACCTTCCCGCAGCAGCCCAGCTGAGCAGCCGGATGAGGGCAGCACGGACACCACCGTCCGATGCCACGTGCCGTGAGGGAGTCTCCTATCAGCACAGGAGGAAGGGCCGTGCTCGGCCCCGCGCCCCGGCCGTCGCCACCCGCTCCGGCAGATAGGGCCCTGCGTTCCGCGCCGCCACAGCAATCACGGTCATCCCGGCCTCACACGATGATCGCCCGGACAATCCCGGTCCGCGTGTCGTCCGGCCGTTCATGAATGCCGAGGGCCGGGTCCCACCGACCGCCGCCTAGGATCCGTTCATGATTGCTACGCCGGCGAGGGCGAACGCGAGGCCGAAATGACCGACATCCTCTTCACCGGCACGGCCGTCCTGCTGCTGTGCTTCGCCGCCTACCGGGTACGAGGGCGCGGTGGCCACCGCCGTACGGGCACGTGGGCGGTGGCGGCGCTGCCGACCTCGTTCGTCCTCGCCTTCGTCTCCTGCGCCCCCGCCGTGGAGCGCGCGGTCGCATCGCCGGCCCCGCCCGCCGCCGGCACCCGCACGGGCGAACTCCCGGCGGAGACCGCGTGGCTGCTGCTCGTGGCGGACGCGTACGCGCGGCGCCCGGCACCCGCGAACGCGGGCGCGGGAGCGGCCTCATGACCGCCCCGCGGCAGGACCCCCTGCGCGACCCCCGCTACTTCAACGACCCCTACCCCACCTACGACCGGCTGCGTGAAGGCTGCCCGGTGCAACGCGTACCCACCGGCTCCGGCGGCCACCACGCGTACCTGATCACCGGCCACCCCGAGGCCCGCGAGGCGTTCACCGACCCCCGTCTGTCCAAGGACACGGCCCGCTTCTTCGCCGACCGCCCCTCGAACCGCGACCTGCACCCGGCGATCTCCCGCAACATGCTGGCGAGCGACCCACCCGCGCACACGCGCCACCGGCGGGTGGCGACGCCCCTGTTCACGACCCGACGCGTCCGGGAACTGCGCCCGTACATCACCCGGGTCGTCGACGGCCTCATGGCCGCGTGGCGGCCGGGCACGGAGGTCGACCTGGTGGCGGACCTGACGGTACCCCTGCCGGTCACCGTCGTCTGCGAGCTGCTGGAAGTGCCGGAATCCGACCGCGCCGCGCTCGCCGGCTGGTCCCACGACCTCTTCGACGCGACCGACACCGACCGCGTCGACGCCGCGTCGCACCGGATCGGCGACCACCTCACCCACCTCGTCGACACGGCCCGCGCCACCCCCGGCGACGGCCCGCTCCACTCCCTCCTGCGCGACTGCGACCAGGAGGGCCTCGACCGGGACGAGACCGTCTCCCTTGCCGCCCTCCTCCTGGTCGCCGGACACGAGACCACCACCCACTTCATCGGCAACGCCGTCCTGGCCCTGCTCCGGCACCCGGCGGCCTTCGACCGCCTGCGCCGGGACCCCGACCTGATCCCCGGCGCCCTGGACGAACTGCTCCGTTTCGACTCCCCGGTGAGCGTGGCCACCTTCCGTCACAGCACGGAGGACCTGCGCGTCGGCGGGGTCGACATCCCGGCGGGGTTCCCGGTGCTCATCGCCCCCGGAGCCGCAAACCGCGACCCGGCGGAGTTCCCCGACCCGCACCGCCTTGACCTCGACCGGGACTCCGGCGGCCACCTCGCCTTCGGCCACGGCATCCACCGCTGCCCGGGTGCGCCCCTGGCCCGCGCCGAGGCGGAGATCGCGCTGCACGCCCTGGTGACCCGCTTCCCGGACACCCGTCCGGCCGTTCCCGCGGACTCCCTGGCCTGGCGCCGCAGCCGCCTCACCCGCGGCCTGACCACCCTCCCCCTGACCCTCTGACGTGCCGTGACAACCACCCGTCGTGCGGAGGTGGTTCGAGTCATCCGTTCGCTTCGGATGTCACCCGATGGGCTGACCGGGGCCCTTCTCGTGCATAACGCATCGATGCGGTTCTAACCTGAGCACGCAGCGTGTTCCCCGCGCTGCGGCCCCTCCCGGCTTGCCCCGAATGCAGGATTCGGGAGAGGGCCCGGCCGCGCCGCGTCAGCTCTCCCCGTGCGGCTGCGGCCGGCCCACCGGCCCGGTCGGCCGGTCCCGGCCCCTCATCCCGAGATGCCGAGCGGCGGATTTGGGACTAGCGTCACTAAGAGAGAACCGCAACTGCGGGGAACACTCAGCCCGCAGTAACGCGCCCGAGCACCATGCTCGAGGCAGCGCGCGTCGGCCCGGAGGTCCGCAGCCCCAACAGGCGGCGTTGACAGGGGACTCGCGGGCTCGCAGCCATGCGGTCAACCACGCCCCCGCGCTCCATTTTCTTTGCGCGGGAGGGCGTTCTTCAACGACAAGAAGGGTTCGAAATCATGCAAGCACTGAGAGTGAAGCGGCTCTTCGCGGTGTCCGCCATCGGTGTTCTGATGGCAGGTGGCGCCGCCCTCGGAGCCGCAGGTACGGCCTCCGCAGCGGCCCCCACGCATTCGGCCACCTACGTCAGCGGCGGCGGCTGGGGCGACGGCGACCGCGGGTACGGCGGCCACCACGGGTACGGCAAGCACCACGGGTACGGCGGCCACGGCCACGGGCACGGCGGCCACGGGCACGGCTACGGCGGCCACGGTAACCACTGGGGCGGAGGCCACGACGACGGCGATTGCTG